>NZ_JBFTMS010000066.1:0-15813 GCF_056397085.1 Peribacillus sp. 05N428
TTGAAAAGGAATTAGATGATTATATTCATTACTATAACCACAAACGAATGAAGGTAAAATTAAAAGACCTGAGTCCGATAGAATACCGAACTCAGGTCTTAGAAGCTGCTTAAATTATATGTCTAACTTTATTGGGTCAGATCAACTCGCTTTTTTTTGAGTTTATCTACAGCCAGATCCCTTCCGTTTGAAGGGTTTTTTTCTTGAAAATTAATTGCCAGATATTTAGTGATCTACAAAAAATTTCATTTAATGAGGATTAAATGGAGTCTCCACTAAAAGGGTTACAACCCTTTTAAAGTTATTTTAGGAAAGAAAATGAAGGTGATTACCCGAAATGTTTCCAAAATTATTAAGGGGTAATTACTTTTGTATTTCACTTTCAATAAAACAACTTTAAACATTCAGATTTATTTTATTATGACTATATAAGATTTAACTATCATCAAAGGAGCGGCATATGAAAAAGTTTTTCATCATCTTCATTTTGGCTTTAATCCCTTTCGCCTCTACGAAGGTAAGTGCAGAATCTGACTTACCTCTCAATAGTGAAGCCGGGATCATTATTGACGCGAAAAGTGGAAAAGTATTATACGGAAAAAACATGGATAAACGTATGTATCCAGCCAGTCTAACGAAAGTGGCCACGGCGATATATGCTATAGAACACGGGGATAAGAACGAACTAGTGACTGTTAGCAAGAAAGCGGCGAAAGCAGACGGGTCTTCGGTATTTATTGAACCTGGGGAAGAAATAGAGCTTTCCGAATTAATTGCAGGCATGCTGATCAACTCCGGAAATGATGCAGCCATCGCAATTGCCGAGCATATGTCTGGCAGTGAAGAATTGTTCATGGAAGATTTGAATGAGTTTTTAAGAAAAGAAGTAAACATCACCGATACTCATTTTACGAACCCCCATGGATTGTTTGACAAAGACCATTTAACTACAGCCAGTGACCTTGCGAAAATTACCCAATATGCAATGAAAAATGAAACGTTCCGTGAGTATTTTGGGAAGAAGGAGTTACCATGGGAAGTGGAAACATGGGACACAACTCTAATTACCCATCATAAAATGTTAAAAGGCGAACTCCCCTATAAGGGAATAACCGGCGGGAAAACCGGTTTCGTAAGTCAATCCGGCTACACCCTGATTTCTACTGCCACTAGAGGAGAACAGGAATTGATTGCTGTCACTCTAAAAGCTCCTTCAGACAAAGTTGCCTACTCTGATACCAAGCTTTTATTCAACTATGGCTTTGAAAACTTTAAATCAGGCAAAATTGATAAAAAAAGCAAACTCTATTCAGCGGACTACTCTAATTCCTACACGCTGAATGAAGACTTATACTATACTCATTTAATCAGTGATCAACCTAATCTTAAAACGAGTAATGATGGAATTCTCTCAATTATGAACCAAGAAGGGGAAGCAATAAAATCCTTTGACCTTAACACGGTAGCCGATGTTAGGAATACAGTATTGCCTGCCCCGATTAAACAAGAAACAATCAATGATAACCTAATAAAATTTTCTGTCCCATCTCTAGGATTGGGAGGCTTTTAGAACCTGTTACTATACATACCCAGCTTATAAATAATAAAAACAATAAAAGAGTTCCCTTATCATCCACGACTGCTAGGGGTACTCTTTTATTATTAGGTCTTGAACATCCAGGACAGGAAACAAGATCATGAATTCGGTATAATTCCCTGCCTACAATAGCCAACTGAATTGGAAATGGAGTATATGACCATAATAGTATTAAAAAACTATTAGGGATGATTTCATGATATATATCTATAATGATTATGGGGGTACACATACAACGTCTTTGGCTGCCGCCTATCATTTAAAACAATTACCTCAATCGGAAAGAAAACTAACTTCGGAAGAAATATTAAATGTAAAATATTTTAATAAATTAACGAAAAAGGAATTTGGAAAGCTGATTTTTCGCGGGGTCGATGAAGATGGCAATTCCGTTTATACAATGGGACATAAAAGAGAGAAACTCGTTGTTCCAGCATTAAAAGAATTGACTGTACTACTGGAAGAGAAATTTCACTTTAACGAAAAAATAGTATTCTCCAATACATCCCCTACTGTCCCTATTGCCATGTCTATAGGGGGCTATTTATCAAGAGCATTAAAAATTGATTTCATAGGTGTGCCATTATTAATTATAGGCACCAAACAATGCTGTGATAATATTTTTCGCTTGGTTGAAAACACGAAACAAATAGGAAAAGCAGCTAATGGGGAAAAAGTGATTATAATAGAAAATGAAAAATATAAGTAATATTATTAAAAATTTACTTAGCCCATCAAAAATCGTTTTTGAAAGCAACAGGCTGTCAACTGTATAGGGATACAAGTCAACAATTGATGTTGGCTTTTTTTTGTTACGCTTCTGGATGGATACATGCTATACAAGAGGTGGTGCTTGCACTTAATCGAACAATAAACCACCACCCGAAAGTGGAGGTTTATTAACGAATCGAGGAAATTACTGTTCTTGCAGGCTGGTTACTGAAACACTTTGTTTTTTATTTGGATCATCAAGGGGATGGATTGTAGCTGTTCCATTTTGTTCATCCACGTGCTCAATGTAGATACTTTCCTCATTGTAGGTTACAGTAACCATATTTGGTGAAGAAGCAATTTCTTCTGCTCGTTGTGCGTTCATAATAGCCACCTCCTTTGAATTTGCAACATGTTTAATATTTGTTCCGAATTACTTAGATATACTAGTTGTAATTAAAATTCTTCCAAGAATCCCTTATACCTTACTTAACATACTGGTGCGTGAGTTATATGTATGGCAGTTTTTAATTATTTCGATAACGCAGGATAGTTCAAGATAAAATCAGTTGATATAATTACAGAAAATTAAGAAAGTATAGGGGGATGTAAAATGAATAGGAAAGGATTTTCGATTTCTACAAATAAAAAGTATTTAGATGTAGATGTAATACATGATTTTTTGAATCAAGAAGCTTACTGGTCAAAGGGAATACCAAAGGAAACAGTAATAAAGTCAATTGAAAATACGACCTTATGTTTTGGGGTTTATAAGGGGGAAATAGGAAATGAAGGTTGTGATCAAGTTGGGTTTGCAAGGGTAATAACCGATTTAGCAACCCATGCGTATCTTTGCGATGTGTTTATATTACCTGACTATCGTAAATTAGGATTATCAAAATGGTTAATGGACGTTATCACCGACCATTCCGAACTAAAAGAGGTTCGCAGGTTTATGTTAGCAACGAATGATGCACATTCATTATATGAAAAATACGGTTTTAATCAGATTGATAAACCAGAGCTATTTATGCAAAAAGTCGGTAAAACCCCATTTCAACAATAAGTACTTTTGACACAAAGGGATTAGACCCTGCATAATCGTGCACAGAAAGTCGGATGTTTCATTTCAACACCTGCTATTCTGTTGATATAAGGGAGGTCATTGAATGGATTCGCTCAAAAATATGAATGGTGCCATTAAATTCATTGAAGAAAATCTTACGAACGAAATTGACTTTAAAGAAGTTGCAAGGCTCGCTTATTGCTCGGAATATCATTTTAAAAGGATGTTTTCCTTCCTTGCCGGTATTTCACTATCCGAGTATATCCGCCGAAGACGACTTACACTTGCAGCGTTTGAGCTTAAAAATAGCAACATGAAGGTCATTGATATTGCGATAAAGTACGGGTACAGTTCACCAGACTCGTTTGCAAGGGCATTTCAGCATTTGCATGGCATCACGCCATCAGAAGCGAGAAGTAATGGCCATTCACTTAAAGCCTATCCACCGATGTCCTTCCAATTATCCATTAAAGGAGGCAGTGAAATGAACTATCGAATTGAAGAAAAAGAGGCATTTCACATAATTGGAATTAAAAAAAGGGTTCCAATCATTTTTAACGGGGTCAATCCAGAGATTGCATCTATGTGGAAAAGTTTAGACGAGAAAACGATAAATGAACTTAAAAACCTATCGAATGTCGAGCCATTAGGGCTGCTTAGTGCATCCGCGAACTTTTCCGAAGGCCGGTTGGAGGAAAAAGGGGAGCTTGATCATTATATCGGCGCAGCAACAACGAGGGAATGTCCAGATAACTTAACTCAGCTGAAAGTTGATGCATCTACATGGGCGGTATTTGAAGCAGTCGGCCCCTTTCCTGAAACACTGCAAAATGTTTGGGGACGCATTTATTCCGAATGGTTTCCATCCTCTAACTATGAACAAAGAGAAGGGCCGGAAATCCTTTGGAACGAAAATAAAGACATAACCTCACCAACATTTAGAAGTGAAATATGGATCCCGGTTATGAAAAAGTAAGTTTAGCAGGCGAAGAATTTATCGGAAAAGCTGTCTTATGGCAGCTTTTTCTTATGGAGCAAGGGAATGAGAGCTAGGTATAATTTGCTTTAACGAGCTATAATGATGGATAGAAAGTGCTTATATAAGGAGATTGAAAAATGCCTGTTATAGAGTATCAACAATTTATTAAATCCCCAGTTGAATTATGTTTTGACCTAGCGAGGAGTGTAGATATCCATACCAAAACGACAGCGAACACAAAGGAAATGGCTGTTGATGGTGTGACAGAAGGGCTATTAGAGGAGGGAGATACTGTTACTTGGGAAGCCATTCACTTTGGTATTAAACAAAGGCTGAAAGCCATAGTGACACTAATGGAAAAACCAAATAAGTTTGTAGATATTATGGTGAAGGGTGCCTTCCATTCCTTCGTACACACACATCAGTTTATAGAAGAACCAGGCGGAACTATAATGATGGATACATTTCAATATAAGTCACCGTTCGGTCCAATTGGAGTATTAGCTGATAAGTTGTTTTTAGAAAAGTATATGAGAGCATTTATCGTTTCTCGTGCAAAGGCACTGAAAAAGATTGCCGAGAATATGCAATAACCTTGTTTAATGCCTTACTCTAAATATCATGGGTTGCTGCGGCAGCCTTTTTATGTCCCCTAGTACCAAGAAGAACTAATTCACTGATTAAGAAGGAAGGAGATATAGATAATGAAATTATTCCCTAAAAAATTCCCTAACGATGAAGATGGGCAAGTGTTAAAAATGCTATATAAACAAGGTGTTGATTTTAATGAGCCACAAGATGTAGAATTTTTTATTGCGGTTCCAGACAAACAGAGTGGTGAAGCTGTATTAAAATCATTCAAAGATGACGGGCTTATTTGTGAATTAGAACAAGATGATGAAACAGAAGAGTGGACTTGTTATTGTTTAATGAAAATGTTTTTAAATTACGAAGAAATTATTGATATACAAAAACGACTTGATGGACTAAGTATACCTTATGGTGGGCAAACAGATGGATGGGGAGTAATGATTGATTAATAGCTGTACTTGTTAAAAAACTATCAGTTCATATAGAACTAATGGGTGCTTAGCTGAAGTTCGGAGCTGTCTTTATAACCGGCACCCTAAAGATTAGCGAATGGCTCGGCTCAGCGGTACAACCGTGTTAGGCCCGCGGATACAACCGACCGTTAATTATAATTACGGATCAAATCGTTTGCAGCGATCAGATCTTTTCTTTTGTTTTTATAAGAATAACACAAGCAGAACAAATGTTCCAGTGTAAATGTGTAAAATTATTACTTTTTTTGAATATCACTCTCTCTTGAAGACGAAAGGTCAGGATTAGACTGACGTTGGGTATGTATTGTTTCAGAAAAAGTGATAAAAGAAGAATCGTTGAATTAGAGAGGTCAGGGGGAACAGAATGAGTACGCTCATCTTTTGGGAACAAAAAAAAGTACTTTGATAATTAGGGTATCAAAGTACTTTTCATTTAACAAACTACCTATTCCATGACATATGACATCCAAAGTCAACATGGCATTTATTCTGCTTACAACAATGATCGTAATGCTCATTATCGCAGCGTTTTTTCTTCTTACAATCGTAATGCTCATTATCGCAGCGTTTTTTCTTCTTACAATCGTAATGCTCATTATCGCAGCGTTTTTTCTTCTTACAATCATAATGCTCATTATCGCAGCGTTTTTTCTTCTTACAATCATAATGCTCATTATCGCAGCGTTTTTTCTTCTTACAATCGTAATGCTCATTATCGCAGCGTTTTTTCTTCTTACAATCGCAATGCTCATTATCGCAGCGTTTTTTCTTCTTACAATCGCAATGCTCATTATCGCAGCGTTTTTTCTTCTTGCAACAATCATGATGTTCATTATCGCAGTGTTTTTTCTTCTTACAGCAATCGTGATGTTCATTATCGCAGCGTTTTTTCTTCTTACAGCAATCGTGATGTTCATTATCGCAGTGTTTTTTCTTCTTGCAGCAATCGTGATGTTCATTATCGCAGTGTTTTTTCTTCTTGCAGTAATCGTGATGCTCATTAATGCAGCATTTTTCCTGCTTCCAACAATGATCGTGATGCTCATTGTCGCAGCATTTCTCCTGCTTCCAACAATAATCGTGATGCTCATTGTCGCAGCATTTTTCCTGCTTCCGACAATGATCGTGATGCTCATTATCACAGCATTTTTTCTTCCAACAATGATCGTGGTGCTCATTATCGTAGTGTTTCTTCTTACAACAATCCTCGTGATAATACATAGAAATTCACTCCTTTCTATCTTTTAAAATATAAATAAAGGCAAAGCCTTCTCGATTTAGAGAGGGCTTTGCTAGTCAAGATTAAAAACTACTCAACACCGTTATTTACGGAGCAGGAAGAGTATTAGTTGTTGGAGTAGTTGTAGTTTCACAACGACGTTCATTTACGTCGCAAATACCACCGTGTTTATCTACAATAACTGGTCGAGTCACTGTAATTGTAGTACGTAGTACAATCTTGACTAAAATGGCATTGGTAGTAACAAGTCCCGTTGTGCCGATGACTGGAACGCCTGGTTGAGCAAAGATCCCTTCTATTGTTAATGGGGGTTCTATTACTGTATCCTCAGGGCAAGCACCTGGAAAATCTGTATGCTCTTGGAATGGTAAACTCGTTGATAGTACGGCTGTTGCACGAGTGGTTGCTCCTGGTGCCAAAAATGTTACCGTAATCGTTACAGGAATAAGCCCGATGTTAACGACTTTGTCCCTTATGATTGTCGTGTTACGTGTAACACCAGCTAGGTTCGGTACTACAGATACGGAAACAATAGTGGAACCAGCTGGAATTGCTGGAGTAAACGCAGTAAAAGGAAATGTTGCTTCTGCAACCTTTTGTACCGCTTTTGAGCCTACAACGGAATTGACTAGGACACAGTCGCTGTTTAATGGTGCAGCAAGTTGGCGAGCCGGAGCTTTAAAATTGCAATCGCAAACAGAATCGTCGTGAGACTTACAAACCTTACATGGTTTTTTAAATTTTGAATGACGATCAAATTTTGAATGAGAATCAAATCTTGAATCATCACCGAATCTTGAATCACTCCCAAAACCCCAGTCGCTGTCGGAACATGCAGAACCCCAGTTGCTGTGCATTGGATTACTTTTACCGAAATTTCCCATGAAATCTCAATCCTTTCTTGTAACTATTTTTTTTCGAAAATGAAATGGAGTGTAGTATCGAACCGTACTAACCACTGCCAAAGTTATTTTCGAGTAGTTACAAAATATAGTATTAATAAAATAAGGCAATTGCTTGGACAGGTTACTTATTTTTCCGGACAAACTGCAAATATTCATAGGTTTATAATTTAGCATTAGCGGTTATATCGAACGCGGTAAAGAAATGGACGAATATAAAGGGAAGCAAGAAGCTAAACATTGAAAAGTGATGCCAGCGAAAATACAGATAAACCCAAAAAGGACTTCTTTGCTCGATTTTACAAAAAGTGAACAAAGAAGTCCTAGGCTCTTTTTAAGGCCTCTGAAATTTCGTTTTTAAATTTATGAGGTTTATAGAGGGGGAATTATTACTTTTATATATTGTTATTTCTTTTGAAGACTAAAGTGCCAGGGGAGCGAGACAGCCGAGGTATTATCGGACTGTGCACTTATGCTATAATTATCCAAAAAAGGAGAAATCCATATGACGGCGTTAATTATATCAATATATATAACTATTACACTTGTATCGCTTTCTTTCGCTGGGCCTTATTCGCCATTGGTTGGACTTGCAGTCGGTATCCCTATACATATCCTAATAGTACTTACACAAATATATAAAGAAATAAAAGTGATATCTAAAAAACTATAGTAATAGTTTTTGTCGACTCTATGTCCTGACCAGTAGATATAAGTTATAGTTAATCCGAAAAAGGAAAGGAGTGGGTTCTTTGGATTTCAATATCGGTGATTTAGTATATCAACTTATTATGTTTATTTTGTTGCTTGGTATGATTTTTGCCGTTTACTTTTTTGTTCGTTCTCTTCTTGCAAGGTCAAACAAATCCAATAGCATAGAACAAAAACTTGATAGAGTAATTGAGCTGCTTGAAAAGGATAAAAGAGAGTAATTTCCTTTTATCCTTTTCATTTTTTTGTTTCCTGGTTAGGTCCATAAGAAGTCGAATATAACTTAGTGATTTCATCTAGTGCAAAAAAGATTATGGAGCATATAACCGCAAAGATAAAGAAACCTCCCGGGTCAATAAAGTATGTAGCCAATCCGAAACCAATATGTATGAATCCAGATAACCAGAAACGTATATTGGAAAACTTCATTGAGATGAATTCAGAAATTAGTGATACTGGTAAACCATAAAAGAAATTTCCAATCAAACTATAAAAAAGCACAACCATAATGATCAGGAAATCTCCATCCAATTTAAAGGATGTTTCTTCAAAAAACGAGACTAGAAATAAACCAATTGTAAAGGTCACTGATGAGTAGAAGGCCACTTTAATTTTTCTGAATTTGTCTTTAAACAGAGATTTCCTAATGACAGGAAATATGAAAGCAATCGTTATAAAAGCGAGTAACGTTTTAATTATTATTGGAGTAGTTGAAACAAGTATGATTGTAAACAGAACAGCCATGGAAAAAACAAGAATATAAGAATTTCCTTTTATCATGAATACCTCGGACCTTTTTACCTTCATTGTACAATAAGCTTGAATTAGTGGGAATTGGATGTCGCAAACAATCATTAATTTCAATGAGTAAATAAGGTGTCAGGCGGAGCTGTATGAAATCTCCAAACAGTAAAAATAGGCGCTGATAAACTGTTAATTTTAGGTCGTGCGGGTGGTTGAAAAAAGTTTCTGGTGATTTTTGTGTCATTATCCTATTTAGAACATAAGTTGAATTAACCCATTTAATTTTTTCCTCCTAAAACAAATAAGGAGATGTTTCTATTGTCAAATTGTGGTCATGATTCAAATTGCGGTTGCGGTAACGATGTTGGTGGATTTGGTGGCGGTTTCGCTTTTATAGTCGTATTGTTTATCCTCTTAATCATCGTTGGAGCTGCTTGTTTCGGCGGCGATAGAGGTAACGATTGCTGTTATCCCGTTCAAGGATATGGCGGTTTCTGCTAACAAATGAACAAAGAAAAGCCGACCTTTATTGGTCGGCTTCCTTTATGCTGATTTATTGGCTTATTCCTTTATTATGAAGTAAGCTTTATGACTGAACCGATAATATTATCCCAGTCTTCACTATGAATTTCATGCCCTGATCCATCAAGTGTCACTAATTCAGCTTGAGGGATGGCTTTCGCAAGAGCAAGTCCGTGCTCGTATGGCAAGGCTGGATCTTCTGTGCCGTGAATGATGAGGACAGGTACGGAAATCTCACCCATTCGATCGAAATATTCGTCTCCTCCAGCAAGCATGGCATGATTGAATCTGCTCGGTATCTGCTTGGCACGGTCTGCCTCTCTTTTTGCCAGTTTATACATTCTTTCCTGCTCATAAGGTTTGGTACCGGCTAAAGTTTTCCATCCATCCGCAAGATAAGCGATGACCGTCTCCCGATTTGACCAATCAATGGAAGCACTTTTTGCATGATGATCCAATATGCTCTGATCCATTGGAGGCAGTTTTTCCATTACAGTCCCGAACACGCTTGATGCAATTAGCGTAAGCGTATTTACGCGTTCCGGATATCTTAAAGCAAGAATCTGTCCGATCATACCGCCTAGGGACATCCCAACGATAGAAGCACGTTCTATGGAATAAGCGTCCAGGACACCCGCGGCATCGTCAGCCAAATCCGTTATTGTATAGTTGGAGGTACCGGGTTCATAAACGGTAGACCGTCCCAGATCCCGATGGTCGTAGCGAATCACAAATCTCCCCGAATCGGCAAGGCGGAGACAGAAATCATCATCCCACCAATCTAATGAAGACATCGCTCCCATGATCAAAAGCACGGCAGGGTCCTTAGGGTTTCCAAAACTTTCAGTACATATATCGACTTTATTAATTTTCAGTATCTGTTCACTCATGTTTTTTACCTCCGTATTAAATATTATCCAATAGCCGTTACCATGGCGCAGATCAATATATACTTTCCGGAGCATGATGATTGGCCTGCGCTTTTCATTATCGCAGTCTAACCCACTTAATAATCATGACGCGGCCTCCTTTTAATAGTTGTGAAATGGGAGGTTTCCCTCTATTACTTTAACATGGGGGATATCTTTCTGCCACCAAATTTTCCCATATTCCCCATACAGAAAACCCCGAATACAGAGCACCTTTTTTGGTGCCATTTATTCGGGGTTTTTAACATGCATTTTATTGAGCGGTATATCCGCCATCTAATACAACTGCCTGGCCTGTGATGCCCCGTGCTTTGTCGCTTGCGAGGAAAATGGCGTAGTCGGCAATTTCACTTACATCGAGTAAGCGGTTTTGTGGGACAAGTGGATAGATGACCTCTTCCAAAACGCTTTCTAACGGTACCTGTCTTGTTTTTGCCAGGTCCTCCAATTGACCGCGGACGAGAGGCGTATCTACGTATCCTGGGCAAAGGGCATTGACGGTTATGCCAAAAGTGGCGCTTTCCAGGGCGGCGACTTTCGTCAAGCCGATTACACCGTGTTTGGCACTATTGTATGCTGCTTTGTTGGCGAATCCAATCAGGCCGTTAATGGAAGAGATGTTGATGATTCTGCCGAAGCCTTGTTCTTTCATGATTGGCAAAACGTTCTTAATGGAAATGAATGGCGCGGTCAGCATGATTTTGATCATCAGTTCGAATTTTTCAGTTGGAAACTCTTCAATTGGTGCAACATGCTGAAGGCCGGCGTTATTGATGAAAATATCGATTCGTCCATATTTGTCTTTAGCTTGTTTGATTAGTTGGATAATATCCTCTTCACTTGTTACGTCAGCTTTTAAGCCGATAACCTCCAAGCCGTTGTTCCTTAGGTCCAGAGCAGCTTTTTCAACTGTGTCTTGATCAAGGTCGGACAAAACGACCTTTGCTCCATTTTCAGCAAATATCTTTCCGATCTCAAAGCCGATTCCTCTAGCAGATCCGGTAATTATCGCCACTTTATCTTTAACCATATTACATTCCTCCAATAAAAAATGTAATGGTCCAAGTCTGTCATTTTATGTCGTAAATAGGGAAGTATTCCATAGAGTAAACTCTTGGAAATATAAAGGGAAGGTTATAAAAATATGGTTTAGGTTAATGAGTAAGAGTCTATCATGATTTTCAAGATAAAAAAAGAATTTTATTTCCCCATATCGTTGGCATGGATATTGCATATATAAAAAGGTGAGTAAATAAAGGTAATTGAAACGGAAAGGGGAAGCTGGATGATTAAAAAAATAGCCATTATCGGTTCAGGTGTAATGGGTAGTGGGATTGCTCAGTCTTTTGCAGTTAGCGGGTATTTCGTCACCATTAACGATATAAAGGAAGAGCTGCTATACCATGCCCAAAATCGGATTTCTGAGAATCTATCATTACTCATCGAGGAAGGGGCTTTGACTGATCGGGAAAAGCAAGGTGCTCTAGCGAATATTACATACAGCGTGGACTTGGAAGGGGCAGTAAGGGATGCTGATTTTATCATTGAGGCGATTCCGGAAGTCATCGAGCTGAAATTAAATCTATATCAGCAACTGGAGGAAATAATCAAACCGGATGCAATTATTGCTTCAAATACATCGACCTTTCCGATTTCCCAATTGATGGAGAAGGCCTCGTTTGCGGAGCGAATGGTCATCACGCATTTCTTTAATCCTGGCCATTTGGTTCCATTGGTTGAAATTGTTCAGCATGACGAAACGAAGCCGGAAATCGTCAAGACAACCATGGATTTAATGCGTAAAATCGGCAAGTCTCCGATTCTCTTGAAAAAAGAAATAGCAGGATTCATTGCCAATCGTCTCCAGACTGCCTTGATGCGGGAAGCCTTTTATCTATTAAAAGAGGGCGTTGCCGATGCGGAGGATATCGATACGGCGATAACGGCTGGACCAGGTTTCCGCTGGGCATTTACCGGGCCGATCGAGATTGCCGATTTTGGCGGACTTGATACATGGCAGCGTGTTTTCGATAATGTTTCACCGGTATTGGACCAGAGTAAGGAAGCGCCTGATTTGATTCGTGATTTGGTGGCTGAGGGAAAGCTTGGGACGAAGTCGGGAGAAGGCATTTTTACGTATGAAGAATCTACCGTTTCTCAGAAAATCAATGAGAGGGACCGTAATTTTATTAAACTGGGAAAATTAAAAATGGAGAAGGAGGAAGTATTATGAGAGAAGTGGTGATTGTAGGGGCAGCAAGAACACCGGTTGGTGCGTTTGGAGGCAGTCTTGCCAATGTTTCGGCGGTTGACTTGGGAGTTGTGGCAGCTAAGGAAGCGATTAAGCGGGCAAATATTTCGGCTGACATGATCGATGAGGTATTGGTTGGGAATATTCTATCTGCTGGATTAGGGCAAAATGTGGCACGTCAGGTTGCGATTCATGCAGGGATTCCGGAAACAACGCCGGCCATGGCCATTAATAAACTTTGCGGATCTGGCCTCCGTACGGTCATAATGGGAGCACAATTCATTGCCCTCGGTGATGCTGATGTGATTCTTGCCGGGGGGATTGAAAGCATGAGCAATGCCCCGTATTTACTTCCAAATTATCGTTTTGGACAGAAAATGGGCAATGCTGAAGCGGTCGATTCAATGACTTATGACGCTTTAACGGATGTTTTTAATCAATATCATATGGGCGTGACTGCGGAGAATATCGCCGAGCAGTGGGGAATCAGCCGTGAAAAGCAGGATGAATTTGCTTTAGATAGCCAAATGAAGGCTGAAAAGGCGCAGCTTGAAGGACGATTTGCAGAGGAAATCGCATCTGTTGAATATAAACGCAGAGGAAAGACGATCTTGGTGGAACAAGATGAACACCCGCGTCATGGGCTGACGATAGACCAGCTAACGAAGCTGCGTCCTGCATTTAAGGAAAATGGAACGGTTACGGCAGGTAATGCCTCCGGAATCAATGATGGGGGTGCGATGTTAGTCCTGATGTCTAAAGAAAAAGCGGACGAGCTGGGCCTGGAAGCATTAGCGACAATCAAGTCATATGCAAACGCCGCGCTTGATCCGAAAATCATGGGATACGGTCCAGTTCCTGCGACAAGGAAAGCTTTGGCAAAAGCGGGATTGACAATAGATGATATTGAATTGATGGAAGTGAATGAAGCCTTTGCGGCACAGTCACTCGCCGTGCTTAAGGACCTTGAATTGAAGCCGGAGAAAGTGAATGTGAATGGCGGGGCGATTGCCCTGGGTCATCCGGTAGGCGCTTCCGGTGCCCGCATCTTAGTGACTTTATTGTATGAAATGAAGCGCCGGGATGCAAAAACCGGCCTTGCCACCTTATGTATCGGCGGCGGACAGGGAACTGCGCTTATTGTGGAACGGTAATGACTTGGCCTCATTTTCCTATGATATAATGGAGGAAACTTCAGACGGGTTAAGGAGAAGAGGAATGGCCAGCGATAATGAAACTATTCAATTGGAATTAGTGAAAGCGATATTGGAAGAATTGCCTTTTGGTGTTTTGGTAACGAAAAACGAAAAAGAAATCGTTCTATGCAATCGCGTATTATCCGAGGCTTTTGACGAGAATCAATTTGATCGGCAAATACATTTGATTTTAGAAAAAAACCTTGTACCAGCTGTAAATACTCCGATCCGATTGAATGAGAATAATGGGATTGTCAGAAAAGCCATCATTCAAATGGGTAATGAGGAGTATCAGATTTACCTCCTATTATTTACAAATAATAAAAGTGATTTTCTTAATATCGATAATCATGAAGAACTTCTGTTTAAGGATATTATCGAGTTTGCCTATGACGGCTTGGTGATGGTCGATACGGAAGGGTATGTCCAAATGCTGAGCCATGCTTATGCGGATTTTCTTGGGGTCGATCAGGAAAGCTCCATAGGGAAACATGTAACGGAGGTCATTGAAAACACCCGTATGCATGTGGTCGCCAAAACTGGCAAGCAAGAGGTCGCTGAATTACAAAAAATTAAAGATAATTATATAATTGCGACCCGCTCCCCGATAAGGAAACAAGGCAAGTTGATAGGGGCGGTCGGGAAGATTCTTTTTAAGAATGTCGGGCAATTCACCGCTCTTTCCAAGCGGATAAATTCACTTGAAGTTGAGCTGAAAAAGTACAAAGGCGATTTTCGCGAGAGAAATAAGGCCTCATATACGTTTGATCATTTGATGGGAAGAAGTCCCGCTTTCATGGAAGTGAAAGGTCAGGCCAAAATTGCCGCTAAAAGCGACTCGAATGTATTGATTTTGGGTGAAAGCGGAACAGGTAAGGAGCTGTTTGCCCATTCCATTCATAATGACAGCAGAAGGGCGATGGGTGTGTTTGTGAAAGTGAACTGTGCCGCCATCCCGGCGGAGCTGCTGGAGTCAGAGCTATTTGGATATGAAGAGGGATCCTTCACTGGTGCAAAAAAAGGCGGAAAAGCAGGTAAGTTCGAAGCGGCTGAAGGCGGTACGATTTTTCTGGATGAAATCGGTGAGCTGCCACTACATATGCAGGTGAAGCTGCTCCGTGTTTTACAAGAGAAAGAGATTGAGAGGGTCGGTTCGACGGGAAGTATCCCGATTGATGTACGGGTAATCGCTGCAACGAACCGTAATCTGGAGGAAATGGTCTCGAAAGGGGAGTTCCGGCTTGATATGTATTACCGATTGAAGGTCCTGCAAATCCATGTCCCTTCCTTAAGGGAGCGACCGGAGGACATTGAAATACTGGTAAGTCATCTTGTTGAAAAGTACCAGAATCTCATGAAGAAACGCGTAAGAGGGATGAGCGATCAAGCATTGCGTCTGCTTCGCCTTTATAAATGGCCGGGGAATATTCGTGAGTTGGAGAATATCATTGAACGCGCAATGAATATAGTTGAAGAAGGGGAAATGATACGTTCCAAGCATCTCCCTAAAGAAATAACGGGTCATAAAGAAGCCGTCTCGATCCGCACCTTGGCTGAAGTAATGGATGAAACCGAACGGGCTGCAATCGTTTCCTGTTTGGAAATGACTTCTGGCAATAAATCAGAAACGGCAAAGAGACTCGGAGTGAGCCGAACAACACTGTATGAAAAAATGAATAAATATGGTTTATGATTGAAGAAAGGACCCTTTTGCCAAAGGGTTCAGACTGCAGGCAAATTCGGAGGAAATCGAGTTGAACTGCCCCGTAAATGTTAGACACCAAACTAACATTTACGGGGTGTTTTTTATGGCTAATTTTTCTGCCGAACAGAAAATATTCATTGTACGACTTTACCTTGAAGGAAAGCACAGCTATATGGATCTTCAGAAAATATTTGAA
>NZ_JBFTMS010000067.1:0-14962 GCF_056397085.1 Peribacillus sp. 05N428
ATATATCCATCAGCTTTGGGGCCGCTCCGTGCATATGGAATCAGTCATAGAAGGAAAAGAAGTCCTGTTTTCTTATGATGGAAAAGGCATTCACCGGAAATATTTATAAAGTTGATAAAACTGCCGGTCACTCGGCAGTTTTCTTGTTTCAAGTTAAAAATCAGGGAATATGTCGATGTCATGTCTATCGATAAATTACTGTGAAAAACAAATATTGGGTTGGAGGTTATGCCTGTTAAACATCCCTAATAAAATTGAATTTGGTCAAATAAATGCAAATTACTTAAATTAAATCTTCAATACAATGAATAATGAGTTTGAAATGGAATCCGTCGTGCGTTCTCTGAAATAACTTAATGGTCGAATGCTGAAGTCTTCCCTATGTTGTACTACTACTTGGGATATTAAAAAAGGGATGGTGAAGGAAAACCATTGACGTAGTAGCCTGAATTTGGATGCAATAATTTTAATTGAAGTTATAACAAATGCTATTTGTGGATGGTTAACGGTTCGTTAGCTTAATATCGAACCTGTCTTTAAGGCAGTTTTTTTAAAAATATTATTATTGTAAAAAAATGAGATATCTCTTATCAAGAAACATCTCATAAATATCTATTCTTTAAATTTTAACAATCTCATGGCATTTAAAATAACAATTAAGGCTGCACCTGTATCACTTAACACAGCTATCCATAGTGTAAGCCAACCTGGGAAGATGAATACTAACGCAAGGACTTTAATAATGATAGAGAACCAAATATTTTGTTTAATAATCGTTAAAGCTTTTTTACTTAACTTCATTGTATGGGATAATTTATCAAGGTTATCAGCCATTAAAACAATATCAGCTGTTTCCATCGCGGTATCAGTTCCTGCACCACCCATAGCAATACCTAAATCTGCTGTTGCAAGTGCTGGCGCATCATTAATACCGTCGCCAACCATGGCCACCTTATGACCTTCATTTTGTAATTTCTTTATGGCATCTACTTTATCCTCTGGCAATAAGTCCGCGAAATAACGATTAACATTCGCTTCAAAAGCAATCATTTTAGCGGTTCCTTCATTATCTCCAGTCAACATAACCGTTTGATTAACTCCACTTTGTTTTAATGCTTCTAAAGCTGATGCTGAAGTGTCCCGTATTGTATCTGAAACAGCAATAACTCCGATAACTTGAGTTTGTGTCCCTATTATAACTACTGTTTTCCCTTTGTTCTGTATTTCATGAATATGTTTTTTTATATCCTCTAAATCTACATTCATTTCTTCGAATAGCTTTAGATTACCTGCGTAAAAAATATCTCCTTGAATTGTTGCTTGAACACCTTTTCCTACAATACTTTTGTATAACTCACCATTTTTAGGTTGGATTCCTTTTTCGTTGCCGTAACGAACAATCGATTTGGCAATAGGATGTGTTGAGAAACCTTCTAGTGTTAATGCTATGGACAGTAATGTTTCTTCTGATACGTTTATCGACTTAATTTCTGATACTTGAGGCTTTCCTTCCGTTAAAGTTCCTGTTTTATCAAATGCAATGGCCGTGATGGCACCTGCTTTTTCTAAAAACGTTCCGCCCTTAATTAATATTCCGTTCTTTGCGGCGTTTCCAATAGCTGATACGATCGCAACAGGAGTAGAAATGACTAAAGCACAAGGACAAGCTACAACAAGTATTTCAAGTCCTTTATAAAACCACTCGCCCCAAGTGCCAAATCCAAGTAGTGAAGGTACAACCATTACTGCCAATGCTAAAATAAATACAACAGGTGTATATATACTTGCAAACTTATCTACAAATGCTTCTGTTGGTGCTTTTTGTTCTTGTGCTTCTTCAACTAAGTGAATAATTTTTGATATAGTCGTATCTTCCACTAACTTAGTGACCCTAATCTCAAGAGAACCATTTTCATTTATGGTTCCTGCGTATACTGTATCACCAATATTCTTATCGATAGGAATGGATTCTCCTGTAATGGGTGCCTGATTTACACTTGATTCACCTTGAATGATTTCACCGTCTAATGGAATTTTATCGCCTGGTTTGACAAAGATAATATCACCGACATTTATTTCTTCAACTGGTTTTTTGATGATTTCTGAGCCTACATAGATCCAAGCTTCAGGGGGAGCTAAATCCATAAGATTACGAATCGAATTCCTTGTTCGTTCAATTGATTTTGTTTGTAGTAAATTGCCGATTGCAAATAACCAAACAACGGTAGCGCCTTCAAGCCATTCACCGATTAGTGCAGCTCCAATAGCCGCAACAGACATGAGGACATTCATATCCAGTGAACGACTTTTTATTGCATAGAATGCACTTTTAACTGGCTTAGCCCCACTTATCACCATTGCAATGGCGTACAGTATTGAGGACATCGTGGTAGAAACTCCATTAAATGAACCGATAAAGCCAAGAGCGATTAGTACACCAGATAAGATGACTAAACCATTTTCGTTTTTATTTTTATGGGTCTGTATCGACTGGTTTTTTGATGGTAAGGAAGCTTTAAAACCGATTTTAGAAACTTCGGTCATAATATCTTCAACACTATTGGAATGTTCGATTTTCATTTTTCCAGTCGAGAAATTAACGCTGACATTTTTAACCGATGGAAGGGTATTTAAGTGGTTTTCAATGCTCTTAGCACAACTACCACAATCCATTCCTTCAATTTCAAATGTTTTGATATTCCCATTTTGATTTAAAGGTTCAATAGAAAATCCAAGTTTTTCGATTTCACTCTCAATCGGGATAAAGGCATCAGCGTTAGTGGCAGCAACTTGCATTTTCGCTGTGCTGTAATTAACTTTTACTTCAGCTATATCCTTTAATGTGCTTAAACCTTTTTCAATGGTTTTTGCACAAGCAGGACAATCCATTCCATGAACTCTATATGCCATCTTCTCGCAAGGAGGAAGAGAATTCGAGATTGTATCTTTTGTCTGTTGATCATTACTACTACAACAGTTTGTTTTCAAGGTAATTTTCTCTTCTGTTGTTTCACTGTTACAACAAGCATTAGTTTTTTGCTTATTGTCACTTGTTGGGGAAGGGCTACAACAGCTTATTTTTTCTTGTTCATTAACGGTTTCCTTTGATGAATTACTGCTACAACAATTATTTTTTACTTGAATTAAAATAGGTAATGGATTATTACCATTTACTGAAATATTGTTACTTGAACAACAACTTGAATTCTCTAGTTTTGCAATGGATTCATCAGACGCGCTACAACCATTTTCCTTTTTATTTTCATTCATTTTATTTGAGCCACAACATTGGTCATCCAATTTAAATCACCCCTAATCGATATGACGATCGCAACATGCAACATCATTTTGAACATCTCCAAGAACTGTATCAAACATCGTTAATAAATCCCGTATATGTTGATTTCGTAAACTGTAATAGCTGTATTTTCCTTCATTCCTCCCCACAATAATTCCACAACCTTTTAAACACGCAAGATGTTGAGAAATATTAGATTGATTACCGCTAATCTCTTCTACAATTTGGGAAACCGTTTTTTCTTGAATTTTTATACATTCGAGGATTTGAATCCTTGTTTTATTTGAAAATCCATGGATTAGTTTAACCTTCATATCGATATCAATATTTTGCATATATTTACCTCCGAACATATTAGACAGGGCTAATGTGTTTTGTTATTATCATATTAGCAATACCTAATATGTGTGTCAAACAATGTTAAATGATTACATAATTAATGAAAAGGAGTTCATTGAATGACTAAAAAGGTTTCAGTATTATTTTTGATCCTGTACTTTTTATGTTCTAATCAAGCATTCGCACACACTTCATTGAAAGAGTCAACACCTAAAGAGGGTGAAGTAATAGCACAACCCATTCAAGAGGTAACTTTAATTTTTGGAACGAAAGTTGAACAGACAAGTAAAATCAATGTTTTAAATTCAAACGGAGAATCTATTCCACTTGGGAATTTCGTAATCGAAGACGATGAAATGTGGGCTACTTTCTTTCAGCCTTTAGAGAACGGAGATTATAAAGTTAACTGGACGATAATAGGGGGAGATGGACATCCGATAGATGGTCATTTTTCTTTCACTGTTAATGATCCTATGGCTGAAACTCCTTCGAAAGAGCAAAAGAAAGAGACTGCACAAGTTAAAGAAAAAGAAGTAATTACGCCAGCAAAACATGAAACTGAACAAAATAAAATGCAGTCTTACATAATACCATTAACCATAGGTGTTTTATTATTTATCGTTATAGGCAGTTTTTTGTGGTTAATGAGGAGGAAAAAGTGAAAAATGATCGTCTTGGGTGAAATTAGTGAGGCATTATTATTTCTTTGCTTTCCCTTCTAACAGGTAGCTTTCTTTTATATCTTTTTGCCAAGGCATTATCGTCCAGAAATAAACGGATCAAAGGATGTTTTAATGTTGGGGACTGGTTTGATTTTCGAAAGAAGTTATTTAACTGTTAGTTAAGTATCCAATAAGATTATAAGTTTAGAAAATAATTTCAAAGAGGTGTAAGGATGATGAAAAGTAAAAATCCACCATTTAAAATTGCAGTAATTCTAACATTAGCCGTATTTGTTTTATTGGCTGCATTAGTCATCGTTAACAATATGAAATCTAAATCAAATAGTGAAACAACGTATGATAAACAGCCACCAATAGAAGGTCAACCTACTTTAGGTGAAGCTGATGCTCCGATAACAGTAGTGGAATTCGGTGATTTTAAATGCCCTTCTTGTAAAGCCTGGGGGGAAACCATTTATCCACAATTAATGAGTGATTATGTAGACACGGGCAAAGTGAAGTTTTCGTATATCAATGTGTTATTTCATGGGGATGAATCCAAACTAGGTTCATTGGCTGGAGAAGCAGTTTATAAACAAAACCCAGAAAGTTATTGGATATTCCATAAAGAGTTATTTAAAGCACAACCAAGTGAGAATCACGACGGATTATGGATAACAAATGAGAAAATTTTAGAAATAGCAAAGACTATTCCTGAAATTGATGTACAACAATTAAAAAACGATTTAGAGAACCAAACGGGTTTAGAAGAAGTAAATAAGGATGAAAAATTAGTTGAAGAGTTTAAAGTACAATCTACCCCAAGTATCATGGTTAACGGTACGATGCTCGAAGACCCCTTTGACTATAAAAAGATTACAAGCCTTATAGATAAAGAGTTTGAGGATAGTAAATGATGAAAGAAAGGGCAAGAAGGCCAAATAATAATCAGTTATTTCTTTATATGGCGTGGTTAGTTTCTGTTGTGGCAACGTTGGGGAGTTTATACTTTAGTGAAATTCGTGGGTTTATTCCTTGTGAACTATGTTGGTATCAGCGTATATTGATGTACCCATTAGCCTTAATTCTTGGAATTGGTACTTTCCAAAATGACGCTTCGGTAAAAAGATTTATATTACCCATGGCGATAATTGGTTGGTGTATTTCTCTTTTCCACTACCTCGAACAAAAAGTTCCAGGGTTTGCCGAATTAAAACCATGCGTAAGTGGTGTTCCTTGTAGTGCAGAATATATTAACTGGCTTGGCTTTATCACTATTCCATTTTTAGCATTATCAGCTTTTTCTTTGATTATCGTGTTCATGCTTTTGATAAAAAAACCAAAAAAAGATTAAAGATAAAAGGCAATCCGATAGGGTGAAGATCTTGAAAAAGCATTCATCAGATATGGGCGCTACTCTAATTGTCACACTCAACAACCTACGACTTCTCAGATTAAAAGACAAATAATAGAGGGCTCCCATCGAGGGAGCCTATTTTGATTGGAGGGGAAAGCAATGAATAACAAGTGGAATAAATTTATTTATAAATGTTGGTCGCCTATTTACGATTATGTCTTTAACGCTGGATTATTTTTAAAAGCAAGAAAAGAAATCTTTCATGAAATTAGCTTGGACAAGGGAAGTAAAGTTCTTGTAGTCGGTGTTGGAACGGGAGCGGACCTACCTTACCTACTCCATAAGGGATATGAGATTACGGCTATTGACTACTCGGGTGATATGTTAAAACAGGCACAAGGGAAATATGCCGATCCATCCATAACGTTTAAAGAAATGGATGCACAGCAATTGGACTTTGAGAACGAAACATATGACTTTATTGTTGCCAACTTAATTCTTACGGTAGTACCTGATGCGGAAAAAACGATCAAGGAAATGGTACGGGTATTAAAGAAGAATGGCAGTTTTCTCGTGTTTGATAAGTTTGTGCCAAAAGGAAAAAAAATAAGGATGGGTCAGAGAGTATTACGCCCCATACTAAAAGGAATGGGGACCGATATCGGAATGGACTTTTATGATGTTTACAAAATTGTCGGAAACGCCTGCGAAATTATAGAGGATAAGGATGTTATGATGAATGGGTTGTATAGAAAAATAACAGCTAACAAGAAAGGATAGATCATAAGAATGAGAAAGCTACTCTTTATGTTGATGTGTATGTTCCTATCCATTCCTACCATAGCCAATGCACACACGGAACTTTCTTCCTCCAACCCTAAAGAAGGGCAAATGGTTACCGAGGAACTGGATGAAATCGTTCTGGACTTTGCAGGAGCTATTGAGGAATTAAGCACCATGAAACTCATGAAAGATGGGGAAGAGGTTTCACTTTCTCAAGTTCAGGTACAGAACAAGAAAATGGTTGGAACACCTTCTGCTCCTCTTGAAAATGGTTCGTATATCATTGACTGGACTATTGCAGGGGAGGATGGGCATCCCATTTCTGGCAAGGTTTCATTCAGTGTACAAGTAGAACACATGAAAGAAGAAAAAGAAGCGGCACAACCAAAGGCAGAAGAAAACAAACAAGAAAATGAACAGCAGGATAATGAAGCGGTGCAAAAGGAAGATCAACCCTCATCCAAACCAGTAACAACCATCGTCACCGTCCTTCTTTTTGTCATTTTGGGGGTAGGTCTAGTTTTGCTGTTTAGGAAGAAGCGCAAATGATAAATATGCTTATCCCTTTTGCTGAATTTGGAAACTATATATTGTTTTCCATACTTGCGGGGCATGTGGCGCTACAATTTGTACCAGAAGAAAAAAAGCCAGTGATTAGGATACCGAAACCTGTTTTGCTTCTTTCTACCCTTGGTATTATTATTTTTACATTAGGACCCATTGTGCAAGTCATCTCCTTTTTTAAGGAAGGTATTGGGTTACAACAAGCCACCTTGTCCGCCTTTACTGATTTTCAGGTAGGAAAAGCCTGGACGTTCATCGGGTTTATGGCGACATTATTATGGATGACCATCCATGTACAAGGATCAAAATATGTACAGGCCATATTGTTATTTCTGATGTTCCTTGGAGTGGGTTATGCTAGCCATAGTGCATCGTTGTCATTTTGGTCGGGATTGTTCTCTCACACGACACATTTTCTTATTGTCTCATTATGGACAGGCATACTCATCCATGTTTCTTGGTTCTCAAAGAAGCAATCCAATTGGTTAAGGTTTTTACGATGGTTTACACCATTTGCTCTTGCCTGTTTAGTCATCATATTAATAAGTGGGTTTATCATAATGATTTCTTTTGTGGAACCACAGGATTATATGAAATCTTGGGTCCTGCCTTACGGGCAGATGCTGCTTCTTAAACACATAAGTATCATACCTGTTATCGCTTTTGCATTTGTTAACGGCTATCTTGTAAAAAAAGCATTGTATCTTTCATCCTTCAACCCACGTCCTTGGCTAATAGGTGAAACCATTTTACTGATGATTGTTTTCTATTTTACAGGAGTATTAGGGACGCTCATGCCTCCTCATGAAATTGATTTAACAGTAATTTCAGAAGGTGCCTCCCCTTGGGTAGAATGGTTATTAAGTAGAGATATTATTGCTCCGTTGCAAATACAGTTCATCCCATCTCTTCAAACCATCTTGTTAATGATAATTTCGCTCGTGTTTTTGTCGATGATTGTTGTAAGTTTCAGAAAGACAAAACCCTATTTAGGACTCGTATTCGGAATAAGTTTTATTGCGGCCTTATATATGGGTTTGATGCTATCAATTTCAATATAAAAGGTGGATTCACGATTGAATTAAGAATGAAAAAATTTACTCAGAAGCAATCAACTCTTAATTACGTTATAAAACCTCGGCAGTTGCTGAGGTTTTTTGTGATACCAAAGAGTGTAATAACTGTGGTTAAGGCAGAAGAAATGATAAAAAACGGTAAGCTGAAGAATTGGATAGTCGGTTCAATAATAGTATTGATTTGGAGTTTGATTATCATGGCGTACATTTTTTGCAAGCCAGCTCAAATGAGTTTCGTATATTCAGTGAGTAAAAATGTATAAAACGGCGTGGAGGGTTAAAAAAGGCTTTTGAATTGCTACCTCATCTTTGCAGGTGTTTGGTTTCTACTTTATCATTCCTCTTTTTTGGGGTTTAATATTGTCTTTATCTGAGTGATGGTCAACATAAATTGAACTATGGAAGGAACTAATCGCAAGTTGATGGGTTCCTTTTTTTAACGGTTGTAAAATTAACTGCTTGAAATCTTAATTAAATTAAAAAGAGTTGTAAAAAATAAAACTGAATGACAGGTATACAGCTACAACTTAGAAGAGGTGATCTCTATACGAAATACAAACATTTTACTATTGGTTTTTCTGCTGCTTTTTCATGGAGAGCCTGTATTGGCGATAAATGAAGGACCAGAACAACAATTGGACGTATTCATAAAAGAGCTGTTTGATTCACGGGCGCAATTACTCATCAATCAGAAACAAGATACCATCCATTTTTTTTATGATTTTTCAGAACCATCAAGTAATTCAGCTTTTGAAAAAGAAATAAAAAGAAGTATGTATGTAAATGCTTGGGCGCACATGAGAGGTATTTTATTGCTTGACACTACAAGCAAAGTCGATATCGTACATAAAAAAGTAAATGCGAGCGAAGCTGAAGTGCTTGTATTCCACAGGTTAGGTGTATCGTATGTCTATGAAAAACAACCCTTCCCGATTGAATCATTTGCTCTTGGGACACGCCATACGATATTTCTTAGAAGAGACAAGGAACAATGGATAGTTGAACGCGAAACATATACCGAAACAATTGCAAATAATCCAGAGTTAATTCCACAAGGTTCTCGTAGCATCATATCCTTTCCTTTGAACCATCAATCAGCTTTTATCACCAAAGGAGAACCTAACAAAAGATATAAAGCTGTTGCCTATGCCAATAAATATGCATTAGTGGCATTGGATGCTGATAAACGTCAAATGTATAATCCAAAATATAAAGACTACTTTCCGTTGGGAGGCGATTGCACAAATTTTGCTTCACAAGTTCTTGGTGACCCAGATGAAGCAGGTGCTTTACCGATGAATCAAGGGTGGCATTATACCAATCGTAATGTCAGTAAATCTTGGGTTCATACAGACTCGTTTTATGAATATTTAATAAAAAGTGATTATGGAAAAGAAATTGGAGGTGGCTTTTATGACGACATAGCATCAGAGTCCGTGGGTAGGCAGAGTTTGATTAGTTCGCTTCAACCAGGGGACTTGATCGCCTATGAAGAAAAAGGTGATATTGTACATTTCTCCATTGTAGTAGGGAAAGACAACCAAGGATATCAGCTAGTGAACTCCCATACAGCGGATCGATATCATGTACCTTGGGACTTGGGGTGGGATGTAAGTACCAGGTTCCACCTTATACAAATCCATTACTAACGGAAATAATCAAAAAAGCATGTGCTCAGTGCACATGCTTCTTGATTTGTCATTTTAATTTCATTGCCTCAACAAGTACATCATGGATATGGGTATTCTGAAACACTCCTGAGATTTTTTCAGCACCAGGTCCTTGGGCGGTAAACGGAACAAAAACACCTGTATGCTCTTTTGTCGTCCAATCTACGGTGAATTGTTGATCGGAATTTGCGGCAGTAAACGGTCCATCTTCTGGTGATTGATCCCCTGACTCGTCTTCAGAATCAACAGCCTCAATGCCAAGTCCACCTGTTTCATGGTCTGCACCAACAATTATAAGGGTATTTGGATGTGATTTAGCAAATTCTTTGGCAATTTCAACCGAACGATTTAATTGCTTTCCTGATTTAATCACAAGATCTGCGTTATTTTCATGGGCCATCTCGTCAATCCCTTCCTCTTCTACCACTAAAAAGAAACCGTCAGGATCTTTTGATAGCGTTGCAATTGCCTTTCTTGTCATATCTGGTAAAGAAACAGCTGGTTGATATATGCCCTGTCCTTCAGGTCCTTTTGTAAACATTTCCTCCTCTGCAAATAAACCAAGGATTTTTGGACCAGTAGCGGCATTCATTTGGTTGGTATTCTCTGCATAAGAATATCCTTGCTTCTTTGCTTGTTCTATAAGATTTACTTCATCTTTCACAAAATGTGCTTTTCCGCCACCTAAGATCACATCTACTTTGTTGTCAGCTAAAAATTGTTTTGCAATCTCTGTTTGCTGTTTACGATCCTCAACATGTGCTCCAAATGCACCGCCAGTGGCATCTGTCACTTGGCTAGTTGTTACAATTCCTGTTGATCTGCCTGACTTTTTTGCTTGTTCTAATACTGTTTCGACAGGCCGTTTGTTTTCATCCACGCCTATGGCACCGTTATACGTTTTTATGCCTGATGCGAACGCTGTTGCACCAGCCGCGGAATCAGTTACGATAGATGTTGAATTTGTTATAGAGAGCCCAACATATGGCATTTGATTCATGGGGATAGTTCCACGCGGACCAGCTGACATCAAGCGAATTAATTCACGGTGATCAGGTCCCATTCCATCACCTACAAAGAAAATGACATTTTTCGCATGTGCTGACCACTGGTTTGATGTGTCCTTTGCCTTAACGGATGGAAGATAAGTTAACGACATTAATAGAAGAACAAACAAAATCTTACACAAATTGCTTTTCATCTTGTTTTAAAACCCTCCTTTGTTTTTAAAGTACAAACTCTATTATCTCCTGAGGTGAGTCTAATGAATGATGGAAATTAAAGGCATACAACTAATCCATTTTTGTGGTTAATCCAGAATTAAAACGCGTTAGTTTCGACAAGGAAGAGGAGTTGTTTTGTAAAACGATAAGGTACTCATAGTTTGCTTCTTTTATTATGGAAGAAGAAGTTATTGAAATAAAAAAGAACCACACCTTAGCAAATAAAGCGGCAGAATTAAATGGTGATATTTGTAATCGCTAGGGGATTTATCATTTACATTGTTTAGTCTTTAATGACATTTATTTTCCATACAATATTCCAACAATGCTATCTTACCTTCGTGTTCCAACTAGAAATAAAAAAGTTCCTAGCAGGATTCTGCTTTGGGACCTTCTGGTATTGTCGGAATATTAACAAGATTTTTACAATCGATTAATTTTATTCATACACAGGTTCCTTATAATTCAACTGTTGATTATATACATAGGAGGAACGTGAACATGAAATCTCGTGATAAGAAGAAAGCTATTCCTTTAATCGCAACAACACTTCTTGTAACCACAGCTTTTACAACCCAACCTTTTATCAAGGATAATGATCAAAAAACACAAGCAAAAGAATTTTCAAAAGAAGAAAAAAAGCAGAATAGGGCTACATGGCTCGCAGGGGATCATCATATTCATAGTGAATGGAGTGTAGGCTGGGACAACACCAAAAACCCTCCTGAACCAATCAAAGGTGGAGATGCTATATACCCAACCGTCAAAAATGCTCAAAATGCA
The DNA here is from genome assembly GCF_056397085.1 of Peribacillus sp. 05N428. Lineage (NCBI taxonomy): Bacteria > Bacillati > Bacillota > Bacilli > Caryophanales > Bacillaceae > Peribacillus > Peribacillus sp. 05N428. The sequence continues at coordinate 11,756 of NZ_JBFTMS010000067.1, forward strand.
CATAAATATGGACTTGATTGGATGGTTACGACTGATCATGGTGGACCGAACCATTCCAAGGTGAATTTAGAGCAAGCATACCCTGAATTGTTGAAATCTCGTCAAGCAGTTCCAGAAGTTCTTCAGTTCTATGGAATGGAATTTGATACGCCTGCTGCCGATCACAGTTCAATTATCATTCCAAAAGGTGATAATGAATCAAAAACACTTTATGACATAGAAAGTAAGTTTAATAAGCGTGAGCCGTATCCAAATGATGGTAGCCGAGATACGGAATCCACTATGATCGATGCCCTTAACTATATGAAGCAAATGGACGAGCCTCCAATTCAAATTGCACATCACCCTTCTCGTTCAGCAACAGGTGATGGTGAGTGGGGGCAGGATACACCGCAGGAATTCCGTAATTGGAACGACACAGCGCCGAACATTTCCATCGGTATGGAAGGTGCTCCTGGCCACCAGGCTTCCGCTATCAATTCAGACGGCTCGCTTGACCCTAAAGGTGCCCGAGGATCATATGGAAACGAAAACGCCCCAACCATGGGCGGATTTGATCAAATGACAGCTAAAGTTGGCGGTTTATGGGATTCCATGCTAGGTGAAGGAAGACACTGGTGGATTACCGCTACTTCTGACTCGCATGTTAACTGGCGTGATGGGGGAAGCGACTTCTGGCCTGGAGAATACTCAAAAACGTATGTAAAAGCAGAGAAAGACTACAAAGACATCATGGAAAGCCTTCGTAATGGTAAAGTATTCGTAGCAACAGGTGACCTCGTCTCTGAATTAGATGTTAAAGCTCAAGCTGGAGGAAAATCACGCTGGTACTCTAAATCCAAAGGAAATTCGGCCTCTATTGGGGAAACTCTTACATTACCAGGTAAGAAGTCTAAGGATGTAACAGTCACAGTTCGAATAAAAGATCCTAATGCTGCGAATTCTCATGGAGATCAACCAAAAGTAAAACGGGTCGACTTAATTGTAGGAGAGGTGACTGGAAAAGTGGAAGACCGCTCAACCGCTGCCAATCCGACAACAAAAGTCGTCAAACGTTTTACTGAGAAAGATTGGAAGCAACGTGGCGAATATATCGAGATTTCCTATACGTTAAAGGATGTTGATAAAGATAGTTATATCCGTTTACGTGGAACGAGTACAGACCAGTTAGAGCCAGAAAAAGACCCTAAGGGAGAAAACCCATGGACAGATCTTTGGTTCTACTCGAACCCAATATTTATCAAGTCCACAAAGTAAATGTGAAGAGAAAAAATGGGCGAGGAGCATCATTACTCCTCGTCTTTGCTATAATCCTAAAACATCAGAGAAAGAAACAATCGGAATGGAGTGAATGCAATGAAAAGGGTATGGTTCTTAATGTTCCTTGTGATGATTTCGTTTACCTCTTTACTATCTCCACCAGCATATGCTCACAGTAATAACAGTGAAGGGTTTTCCGTCATTGAAGTGAACGAGAAAAACCTCGATTACGAACTTAAACTGGATCTAACCGAACTTGGGCATTCGATTAATAAAGAAACGGATGCAAAACAATTAATTGACTCTAAAACAGTACAGCAATATATAAATTCACATATATCTCTTTATGCAGATGGTGTAAAAGTTGTTGGAAATGTCAAAAAAACAGATGTTGAAATGATAAAAGACCGCCCGTTTGCTGTAATTAACCTGACTTATATGATGGAACATAAACCAAAAAAGCTAACTGTTGACTATAACATGTTCCTGGATGACTCCGATCCAAGCCATGCAAACTTTGCAACCGTTAAAATGGACGGAAAACAACAAGAAAAGATTCTTACGTACGAATCAAGAGAATTTGAGATTGGAGAAGTTAGTTTCGTACAAAACATAAAGCAGTTTTTATTGCTTGGGTTAGAACATATTTTTACAGGTTATGATCATATTCTTTTTGTCATTAGTTTGCTCTTTGGGGCAAAGACGATTAAAAACATTCTTTCCTTGGTCACAGCCTTTACGATAGCCCATAGTATAACCTTGGTTCTTGCCACATTAGAGATTGTGCAGTTACCAGGCAGGTTTGTAGAGTCGGCCATTGCCTTAAGCATTATTTATGTTGCACTCATCAATATTTTTGATAAAGATGCCAAACACCATCCATGGCTTGCCTTCGGTTTTGGACTCATTCATGGTTTCGGCTTTGCAGGAATCCTATCAGAAATGCGACTAGATGGAAATCATCTGGCCACTTCTCTGTTGTCTTTCAATATAGGAATTGAATTGGGACAACTATTAATCGTATCCTTAGCCTTTCCAATAATCCTGTGGATGAAAAAAATTACCTTAAAACCCATTAAATTTGTAATCCCTGGAACGTCGGTAGCTATATTAGCGTTTGGTTTGGTATGGTTTATTCAAAGAGCATTTTGATGAAAGTTTTAATCCATTACTATTTGTAAACAGGCCATCTTTCATAAAAGTTTGGTCTGTTTGTTTTGTTTTATTTTTCACCATCCTTTCCCTCTATAATCGATAAATCGTGGGAAACCTGTTTTATTTAACAAAAGCCTTTGTGATATATGAACATTGGTCATATCCTATATATAACAGTAGGGGGTAGGACGGTGCCTAATTTATGTCTGCATCGGGAATTCATATATGAAGAAAGAAAAAAACACCTATGCGATAGGAGGGCTGGGCATCCTACTGGCATCAGCGGATTATCCGTGAATTGGATCTATCCTCGGGGGAAGCGATTGAATTCGCTAAACTGAACGCAGGTGTCGTGCAGCCTTCACGGACCAGCATCAATCCTTATTATCTAGGATTGAAAGTGCTTGAAGATATTGAAGAACGCTATGATAATCCGACCGAAGAAATGATTAGGCTCGGCGTCAAGCCAGGATCTGGCCGGGAAAAGATGTTCGAAGTCAGGGAAATCGAATCGGATATTTCCTTTCTCCGCAATTATTTGACGAAGGATCTTGTCATGCGGGAGGATATGTACCTTTTCCAAAAGCAGGGGAAGGATTATAAAATCGTCGATAAGGCATGGGAACATGTTCGTGATCAACTTGTGAGCATGAGGGTTAACGGAGGTTTCCCTTATATCACAGTTAACGATGGGGACTTCATGCGTAATGGGGAACTTTATCTAAAACATTGGTATGAAGATATTGAGCTGGATCTGAAATATCTCGAAAAAGTCATGCCATATATCCATCA
>NZ_JBFTMS010000068.1:0-14823 GCF_056397085.1 Peribacillus sp. 05N428
AATAATATATGTCTTGAAAAAATGTTAACATTGTTTGGTGACGATAGCGAAGAGGTCACACCCGTTCCCATTCCGAACACGGCAGTTAAGCTCTTCAGCGCCGATGGTAGTTGGGGGTTTCCCCCTGTGAGAGTAGGACGTCGCCAAGCTTATATTGTTCCGCAGTAGCTCAGTGGTAGAGCATTCGGCTGTTAACCGAACGGTCGTAGGTTCGAGTCCTACCTGCGGAGCCATTATTGGAGAGCTGTCCGAGTGGCCGAAGGAGCACGATTGGAAATCGTGTAGACGGGTAACCCTGTCTCAAGGGTTCAAATCCCTTGCTCTCCGCCATTTATACCTGGCCCGTTGGTCAAGCGGTTAAGACACCGCCCTTTCACGGCGGTAACACGGGTTCGAATCCCGTACGGGTCACCATTTAGACAACATATTGGAGGATTAGCTCAGCTGGGAGAGCATCTGCCTTACAAGCAGAGGGTCGGCGGTTCGATCCCGTCATCCTCCACCATTTTCAATAAGATCAGGTTGTTTCTGCATAAAGGATTGATTATTCAACCCATTGAAACGCTTAACACGAAAACTTGATGCAAAATAGCAACATTATTACCGTCGCGGGGTGGAGCAGTCCGGTAGCTCGTCGGGCTCATAACCCGAAGGTCGCAGGTTCAAATCCTGTCCCCGCAATCTATGGTCCCGTGGTGTAGCGGTTAACATGCCTGCCTGTCACGCAGGAGATCGCGGGTTCGATTCCCGTCGGGACCGCCATTTTTATTGTTTGGCTCAGTAGCTCAGTCGGTAGAGCAAAGGACTGAAAATCCTTGTGTCGGCGGTTCGATTCCGTCCTGAGCCACCATAGTAGTGCCGGTGTAGCTCAACTGGTAGAGCAACTGACTTGTAATCAGTAGGTTGGGGGTTCAAGTCCTCTTGCCGGCACCATGTTTCATCCATATGCGGAGGGGTAGCGAAGTGGCTAAACGCGGCGGACTGTAAATCCGCTCCTTCGGGTTCGGCAGTTCGAATCTGCCCCCCTCCACCATTTTATTACAGGGGTATAGTTTAAAGGTAGAACAGAGGTCTCCAAAACCTCCAGTGTGGGTTCGAGTCCTACTACCCCTGCCAATTTAAATTATATAATGGCGATTGTGGCGAAGTGGTTAACGCACCTGATTGTGGTTCAGGCATTCGTGGGTTCGATTCCCATCAGTCGCCCCATTTTAAAAAATATGATATAATGATTACAACGTTAATGGGCTATAGCCAAGCGGTAAGGCAACGGATTTTGATTCCGTCATGCGAAGGTTCGATCCCTTCTAGCCCAGCCATATGCGAAAGTAGTTCAGTGGTAGAATACAACCTTGCCAAGGTTGGGGTCGCGGGTTCGAATCCCGTCTTTCGCTCCAAAAAACGTTGGCGGCATAGCCAAGCGGTAAGGCAGAGGTCTGCAAAACCTTTACCACCGGTTCGATTCCGGTTGCCGCCTCCAACATACATGCCGGTGTGGCGGAATTGGCAGACGCGCACGACTCAAAATCGTGTTCCTCTGGAGTGCCGGTTCGACCCCGGCCACCGGTATCAAAAGAAGTCGCCTTAAATGCGGTGACGTCAGCGTTCTCTACTTCGGTAGGGAACGTTTTTTATTTGCGTAAATTACACGACTCGCCGTAAATTATCGTACGCAGTCAATCGTGTGCGTAGTATCGCTAACTAATCGGAATGAGGCGATATTTATGGCACGTCGTAATAATCAACTTAATCAACGCGAAATGAAAGTTATCCAATCCGAAGTAATCCCCGATAGTTTCAACTTTGAAGAACTCTTCATACTATTCCTTCAAGACGGAAATCTGCGTAATTTGCGTCCTCATACATTAACCTATTACTCTAACGAATTAATGTCGTTTAGAAAGGCGTTAGAAACGCTAGAACTCGACACAACGCCGGCGAAGATTAAACCGGATCATATTAATCAATTTATTATCTACTCGAAGGATGTTCTGGAGTTAAAGATTGTTTCGATTAATACACGGCTTAGGGCGATAAGAGCGTTCTTTAATTTCGCGTATAAGCACAGCTATATCCTAAAGAATCCCTTCGCTAACATTCAGCTACTTAAAGACCGGCGGACTGTTATAGAAACGTTTACTCGCGAACAAATACATAAGCTACTTAAATCTACAGACTTAAGGACTTTTACTGGCGTACGTGATTATACGATAATGCTGCTGCTCCTAGAAACAGGCGTCAGGGCATCAGAATTGATTGGTATAGAAACGGATGATATACGGTGGGAAGACTCGATGATCCTTATACGCAATACTAAGGGGCATCGTGAGCGGTTAGTGCCTTTTCAATCGAAGATGAGGGCTCAGCTAAAGAAGTATCTTTCTATCCGCGGTAAGTGTGAAACGGATTCTCTGCTTGTGACCATGGACAATACTGCGCTTTCTAAACGTCAATTACAAAACAGAATTTCTTATTATGGGGAAAAGTCCAAGATCAAAAATGTGCGTTGCTCTTGTCATACGTTCCGTCATACCTTTGCGAAGATGGCTGTTAAACAAGGTGCTGGAATCTTTGAACTGCAGCAAATTCTAGGACATACCTCTATGGAAATGGTTAGAATATACGTCAATTTATATAGTGATGATGTTAAAGAAAAGCACAAAGAATTTTCACCTTTAAAGTATCTACTATAAAAATACAAAAAGAGCGCCGGTTGCTGTAACAACCGAACGCCCCGCACTGATTTCTGATTACTTATAGTTTACTGAAAAAAACTGCCTTTAGCAAGGCTTATTCAGTTATGCCTTTTTTCGGATACTATAAGCGCGGGCTGCGTCTCTTTTACGAAAGGGATCTAGAATCATGTCGAAAATAAGTATAGAAACTATGTCCATGTCCACAATCCAAGCAGAACACGCAGGCAACATCACCTATTATAAATCCCTATCAAAATTCGAATCTCTCGAAGCATTCAACGCACATTATCGCAGCTTAACTTATACATATGCGGAACTACTCGAGCAGAAACCGTCCTACAAGGCTATTCTAGAGGTTTTATTTCAAAGTGCACCTAAAACTATCGGAGTGCCTTTCATGAAACGTGAAACGCTTGCAGAGAAAGCCGGAGTGTCTTTGCGTTCCGTCGGAAACTTCCTAAAGGCTGCCGCCGATACTTTCGGTATTACAACACTTAAGCAGCTCGGCAAAAAGGACAAGCGTTACGGCGGGTATGCGTATCTAGTTTACGTGTTCTGTCCCTTATCAAATTTACGTCAGCATCCATCAAATGAAGTTGCCCAAGCACCTTCCGAAAATGAAGATTGCACAGCGTCTTGCACAGCGTCTTTGCATAGCGTCGAGAGGCCGAAAGTCTCAGAGCACCAAGCGATTGAGGGCGATATTTCGGCTCCGAATCAAGACTCTTTTAAGCAAGGTTCTCCTTCGGAAATAAAAGATATTAAATACAAAGTACAAGACACCGTCGGTAAGCAAATAACAACTATCGAATATACTTCTCCTTTCGATAAGGACATCGATATGCTACTAACCGGATACGGAATACTTGAAAGGATCCAAATTCAAAAAACTATCGAAAAAACTTTAAAGAAACGTAATCTATTATTTGCTAATGCGAAAATGTCCGTATTGAAAGCGCTAGAAACTTTAGTGTATTTCCAACGACAGGCTAATCGCGGTCTATTCGCATTCAAAAAAGGTATTCATCCATTTCTAACTTATAACCTTAATCTAGCAATCGATGAAGACTATGAAATACAGGTAAACGAAGAGTACGACCGAGCAATGAAAGTCGTATACTCTACCTACAACGACTTGGAAAGCGAAAAGCGACTTGAAGGTTTCTTTAATCAAGTATTACACCAATCTTTTAAAGAGCAAAAAAAGTTAGACGAAAAAGGGGACTTCTTTGCGGATTCTTATACATTAATTCCTAAATTAAAGTGAGATTAAGGGTATAATAAATTAACTATGTTAAATTGTTCTATTTATTGTTAAATTATGTGTGTTCGATAAGAGGAAAGTAGAGAGGAAGATATGGCTATTGACTAATATTGATACATTAATTGGAAAAATAAAAAATATACTGGACAATAAATCACCTAATGATATCGAACTTGAGGAACTAGGAATTTTATCGTTTGAAATTTTTAATGAATATAATTACCGTCCTTATTTTACGAGTATAGAAGCGAACAGTCTTATTGGAAGAAGAGGAGGTGATCAGTTTACTGCAGAACAAATTAATCCCCTTTTTTTTAGAAACCCTGAGAGGGTAAAGTTTCTACTAGAATATATTAAAATTAAGCCACTATTAGATATGTTGAAAAAGAGTAGCTATAGTCTTCCTCAAGAAAGAAAAGAAGATTTCCCCAATTTTATTGACTCTCTCTTTTCTAGATATACTGGGGAACTTAATACCATATCTTCGGATTTTTTCCTAAAAGAAGAAATGGATGCTGTTACGGATCTTTGTAAAATGATAGTTGAATCATTGAACCATTATTATGCTGGATATCCAAATTTATCTTATCAGAGTATTGATAAGGGAATGGTTATTGTAAAGAAGTATGCCGATGAATTTATCGGTTCACCAAGAAGCCATGATACATATCGCATGCGCGTAGGTAATAACCATACTTTTAGTAAAACTGAAATGTTCCATATTCCGTTTGAATTAAGGGGCCTAGTCTCTACTCAGAGATATAGTATTCCCGGACTACCGTGTCTTTATTTAGGGAGCTCTGCATATATTTGTTGGGAAGAGATGAACAAACCAGATCTAAACGTTATCCAAACTTCAATGTTTGCAATAAAGCCTGATAGTAATATGAAATTTCTTGACTTGGGTTACCCTCCCGATATAGTGAGCGAAGGGTTTGAAGAAATGCTCAGTAAGGCATATGGGAGTGATAACTGGTCTAATTTAATAAATTCTATTAAAGGTTATGTGGTAATTTGGCCATTAATCGCAGCGTGTTCAATAAAAGTAACTAATAAGAATGATGCTTTTAAACCTGAATATATTATCCCTCAACTGCTTCTCCAATGGGTAAGGATCACTAAAAATTACGATGGTATAATATATTTCTCTGTAGCATCTAAGTTGCTGACAAGAAGTAATTTTCACCTCTATCTTAACTACGCAATACCTGTTAAAACTAAGGGGTTAAATGGACATTGTGAGACATTAAAAGAAAGCTTTTGGGTAACTGATGCTGTTCCTTGGCAGGTATTCAAGCTATACAAAGATTCAGGTTTGGGCTTTATTATAGATACAAAACAGGCAGTAGAGTTTGAAATGATTCCAAAAACAAAGATATTGTACCATAAGACCGACTTTGCGAAATTAGAATCTTTTTTAAAAACACAGCGTCCTATTAGCATAACTTGAGATTATTAAATTCAAAAGTTTACTGAAATTTGGAATAAAGCTCGTTAGGCTAAAACTATGGGAGGTATTATTGCAGGGGAGTCAATATTTGATATATTTTAGGATTCGTCTTAGTTATACATTACAGAAGAACTTGTTTCCGAGCAGTTTTCTGTCTGTATGATGTCGTACGCGTTATTTTACATTTGACGCTACGAATGAACACTTATTTACCGTATAGAAAGAAAAATGCCTTTTTTCTTGTGTTTTCACAGTTCATATTACCTCAGCCCTTGCTTTTGTTTAAACTGGTAAATATTATACATTTTTCGGGAACGAAATCGAGAGCCTGGGACAAAATGCGGAAGCTTTGGAACTACTTAAAGGTTTATGTATTTTTAGGAACATATGGTAATATAAAGATAAAAATAATACGAACAGCCTTGTGAATGGAGGGAATGAAATGTCTATTATGGATTGGCTTTCTATCATTGCTATAGTCTTTTCTATTGTAGCTTTTTTACTAAGTTGGAAGTGGGCAAGTGATTCAGATAGGAACTTAAAGGAAATACGTAATGTTGCAGAAGAAACTAAAAAAGGTGTAGATGAGCGGACGCGTGAAATTGAGCGCCGAGTAGAGGAACGAACGCGTGAAATTGAACGTAGATTAGAAGAAAGTATGAAAAATAACGAGCGGATAGTTGAAGATCGAACAAAGAATATTGAACGAATAGTTGACGTGAAAACTTCAAATATTGAGCGAATCCTAGAAGATAGATTGCGTGATTTACTCGATAGAGCAGCACCGAGAGCAGAGGATAAAGTAATGACAGATTTAATGCCTCAAATAATGGAACAAGCATTTAAAGACCCTCAAATGATGAAGACGTTAATAGCGCTAGGAAATCAGTCGAAATAGTAAACCATGACAAACTATTGATACTGACAAGTCTTGATTCAAGCTTCTCCAGGTTTTGACCTCATTCATCTATTGAATTATTAAGTATATTTGGTTTACGAAAGTTTACAAAATAGTGGAAATCAGGGTGTTTGTCTACTCATTTAGGGGTTCCTAAAGAGGTTTTCAAACTCATGGGGTCAGAATAACGGGAGTATCCTTGAGGAATTTGACTTCTATTTCTTCGAGCATCGTTCCGATGACTAGGATCTGTCTAACGAGGGAGGACGAATGGAACGTGACGTTTGTTTGCAGCTCCACGCATTCCTCGTGACATCAAAATGAGACCGTATAGGTAATACTCAACTTAGGTCGTGAAGAAGGTCGAGGAAATTCTCGGCTTTTTTTGTTACTTAGAATGGGACACAATGTAATTAAGTCTCATTTAGTAAACCCTACTCATCCTTACTGCGACAAGGGCTCAAGGTGATCACAAAGGATATTCTCTAAAGCCACTTGTTTTTTAAAGAGACATAATTTACAATATAATTATATTAAGTCTCATTCGAGGATTAACGGAGGATTTTAAAAAATGGAATTTGTAGAGCCAATTCGTGACCGAAAGAAAATAGCAGCGATGAAAAAATTACTGACAAGCAGCCCGAGAGATTACTTACTTTTTACTATCGGAATAAACACGGCTTTTCGTGTATCCGATTTACTCTCTTTGCAATTTAGTGACGTGATGGATATGAACGGGAATCTTTTCTCGCATTTTACTTTGAAGGAAACTAAGACGAAGAAGAATAATAAAGTAGCAATGTCAAAGAGTGTCCAAAGGACATTGACCGATTATATAAAGAATTATTATAAAGGAAATCTCGAAGACTATCTTTTCCAAAGTCGAAAGAAAGATAGGGACGGGAACTCGCAGCCAATTAATCGAAAATCAGCGTGGAGGATTATCCAAGAAGCTGCAGAGCAACTCGGGGAAAAGAACATCGGCTCCCACAGTCTGAGGAAAACCTTCGCATATCATGCGTACCAGAATGGAACGGACATTGTTTTACTTCAAGAGATGCTTAATCACTCGAGCCCCTCCGTGACGCTACGATACATAGGTATAACACAGGATGAGAAGGATAGAGTAGTCAAAGCGTTAGATTTATAGTGCGGTATATTTGGCTCTATTTATATGGCCTAATAAACATCATTATAGGGTTATACCGGGTAATAGAAGACGATAGCCCTCGTGTGGCATGCGCCTCATATGCGTACGGGTAATTGATATTCGGTGTTAGTCTCTAAGCTAGATAAGAAGCTATACCTCTCCGGATATACATAGGTTTATCTCTCCACCGCATAGTGTGTATATGGTCTTATATTAAGACACAGGGTTACGACTATCTTTCATATTGGTCAAACGTTACTTTGTCATCGGAACAGAGAAGAACTCTCTAGGATTACCGCCTTCTCAAAATAACGAGAGCGAGGTGTTCTTTTTGCATGAATCTATTCATCGAATACAAAAAATAAACGACGTAAGAATGCGGATTGAATGAATGTATAAAACAATCAACTAAACTATTCGCATTGAGACATCGAACGAAGCCCGAAGAATCAATGTTCTCAAGGAATGTGAAATGTAAACTCTTCGCAGTTGTTTTACGTTATTCATGCTCATTTTCTGCATGAGAACACACGGCATGGCGGCAAGTCCAGCCGAAAACCATTTCCCCCAGAGGCCCCGCCCCCAAAGGACCCAAACAGTTATAAATATTTAATAACGCTATTTTTCACCTCGGGTGGTTGTCGATTGCTTTTACTCATATGTGAGTCTCCAAAATGTTAAAAACAACCTAACGTAACTTAACTTATGTACAATTTTATACTCTCCTATATTCTAATTATTTTAATACCATAGATTACGAGGATTGCCTCGAAAAGTAAAAAGTAACGTGTAGTAACGAATTTTCATCCTTTTAATTTTGCCCTGGTAAACGATATAGTTGTTTTTCTTGTTGGACTAATGGGGCAGGTTAGTTGAACAAAGAGAGGATATAGAAGTCTTGAGGTAAATTATGAAAAGCTATATACTTGCGAAAAGGTGGGTTTTATATGACGAATGTTTTTATAGATACACAAGTTTTTGTACATAAGAATTTTAATTTTAAAAATGATTTATTTCAGAGGCTTATAAATGCTTCTGAAGATGGACTAATCTATATATATTTAACGGATATAATAATAAATGAAATAGAATCCAAAATTTATGAACAAGTATATGAAAAGACAAAAAACAGTCATACTAAATTTACAAAAGAGGCAAAAATATTAAAGAATTTAAGTGGATACAGTCATACTTTTGATATAGCAGAAAGTTTAGATCAAATATATAGTGATTTAATAAAACAGTTCAAACAATTCTTAGTGGATGCAAGTGTGAATATCATTTCTATAGACAATGTTTCTCCAGCATTAATTTTTCAAATGTATTTCCAAGGTATTCCCCCTTTTAGCAAAAAGAAGAGGGATGAATTCCCTGATGCATTTTCATTAGTAGCTCTTGAAAATTGGTTTAAGCAAGCTGATGAAAAAATATCCATTGTAAGTGATGATGAGGATCTCAAAAATTACTGTGAAGAGAGCCATACCTTAATATATGAAGCTTCTCTTGAATCCTTGTTTGATAGCCTAACTAAGAATGATAATTTTAAGCATCAATTTATCATATCAGTATATGATGCTAATGATGATAAAATTGAATCTAACATAATAGACGGCTTTGAGGAGCACTGGTTTATATTAATAGGAGAGGAGGGGGAAATTGAAAAAGTTGATGTTCAGTTCATTGAATTAGATGAAGATCCTTATATAATTGATTTTGATGAAGAAGGAGAGGATCTTGCAACAATAGCATTCAATGCTAGCGTTTCATTCTGTGCTGATATTTCTTATGTCGACTATTCAAATTCATATTATGATAAAGAAGAGGGAAAGTATTTGTTTTTGGAGACTGTTAACACAGAGATTAATGATGTAGTTACTGTTCCAGTATTCATGAAAATTAAATATAACTATGATAATAAAGAAGAGTTAGAAGTATACAGTATCTCCCTTAATGAAGGTGAATCGATCGAGATTGTATTACATAATGAATATTAAAATTAAAAAACTAGAAGGCCTCGTTTTTTGAGGTTACTAGATACATTAGCGGGAATTTTTTTCGCATTGCTCCCTCCTTAGTCAATTCTTATTTATCTATCTTTGCAAAAATATTAATCCTCAGAATCCTTTTACATTTGCAGGGTGGTACAATATTACATTTAATCATTGGTTTACAGCAATTGATTTTAATGAAAAAGAAAATAAAGAGTTAACCAGAGACTACTATTTGTTAGGAGTCCATTAAATCAGAGATAATTATAATTCTGACGGATATTGAGGATTGTATTTCCAGTTTTATCAACCTAACTCATGGACAACGTGTTGGAAATACAGATTTAGAAACCTACAGTGCTGGTATCATTCAGTAAAAAAAATTATGCGATAAGTTGGATGAAATAATGCGTGATAAATATAAGTATTATCAGTTAGAATATCACTATAGTTTTAGAAAAGAAAACAAAGACAAATAAGGGACCCTTTTGGGTTCCTTATTTCGTACTTATTGATCAGGACAAAAATTCCAAACTCACAATTGTTCCTTCTAATTTTAAATTCGTAAGTTGTACAATTTTAATTGTTTGAGACTCAAACACGTTGTTTTAAGATTTTGTACATAAACTATCGGGTGTGTTAGGCACTATATAAGACCACAATAAGTGGTCTCTTTTGTTTGTTCAAAAAACTCCCTAATTTATTATATGGCCATATTCCTTTTAAAATTTTGTCGCAATATATTTTTTTTTGCGCTAAAGGATGCGAGAGGCTAGAAAGCTTTTCTAATTAATCTTTTAGGAGGAAACACAATGGCGATCTACGATAAGAAAAAAAAGTATGAAGGAATGACATTCTACAAACGTCCGAAAGATACGAGATATTATCTATATCTGGAGGGACTAAACGCAGGAACTCTTATGATATACGATATTATCTGCGACTTTTTTAATACACAGCTAGGGTATGCGTTCCCGTCTCAATATAGGTTATCGCTCGAGAGCGGAATGGGTCGAGATACAGTCGGGAATCATGTCAGGAAGCTACTTAAATATGGACTTATCGTGGTTCAAGAGGAAAAATCGAGCCGTGCTTATAATAGACTTCGATATATTCCGCAAATGCCGTTAGACAAGGGGGAGCTATTCCGAAAGTATCCACAAGCTCGCAAAAAATATGAGAAGGCAGAGAAGAAAGTCGAGGATCGATACGCAGAAATAGAGACGATAACAAGTCCGAACGACCTTCGTTTCTAATTCTAAAGATACGCCGTGTGGGATTTTAGAAAATCCATGCGGCTTTTTTCTATTTAGCATGTCGGAATTTCCTACCATATCTAGACTTACTTATCTAGACTTATACAACTAGACTTAAAAGATTGCACTCGCAGTAAACTGCTTGCGCAGATATAAAATAATAAAAGAATACGCATATGCAAGAAAAGGAAAGCGGAGGGAAAGTATATACGAAGAATAAAAAGAGAACGAAGAATAAAACGATATCATCCACTCCGCCCGCCTCTCAACTCTCTTTCGTATCCCTCTTCTATTATGCGTATCTCACATATAATCACAGTCGATTAAAGTCGAGTTCCTTCTGTTTAAATGAGGAACGACATCTTATTGAAGTCGTTAAAGAGATTCCGGTAAAAATATTTCCGTGACTATACATTTTAACAAGGAGAATACGCTATGTAAGAGAGAGGGTATTAACCCTTTCCGTTCCTGTATTTCTGCTTCTGTCTCCGCAGAGTACCGAATAACTGCCTCCTTAGGTTATTTACATTAACTCTGCGGATCTCAAAAATCCACATGGAATTATTTTTTTACTAGATTGGTAATGAAATTTCCAATTAGAAAGGAGGAAAGTAATGCATATAACACACGACGAATTAAGGTTATTCCGCAATTTACACGGAGCAACCTTTAAGCAGGTCGCAGAGAAAACTGGATTTTCGCCAACATCAATTCTACGTTATGAGCGTGGGGAAAGGCTTATCCCGCAAGGCTTCGCTGAGGTCTTTTTTGAGCACTTCTCAGTTACTCCGAATTTTAGGACGGATGTAATGCTGCTCAGAGCTATCATAAGGAACAACAAACAACATATTAAAAAAATCTAGGAGGAAATAAATTATGAACATCTCAGAAATGAAAGAACGCATCGGATACGTACACACACTAAAACAAGAAAGCACGGGATTTTTCCGTCAATTGCTAGAGGAATACAGAGAGAAGCGAGCATCTATCATGCGAAATCATGATTTATCCGAAAAAGGACGCCAAAAACAAATCGCTAAACTTCAAATGGTTTACGAGAAAAAAGTTCTCGAATTATCAAAGGGACTTCAAGAAGAGAGGCACAAGGCAGCGCATGAAATTAAAGAAGCTGCGGAAACAATCCTCCTAAGCGACATCCCGCACGTGGATCCGAAGAAGCAAGCGTTTTTCGATCAGAAAGCCGAGCAGCTTACTGCTGCCGTGAAATTCGCAGTTACGCCAGATCGAGCAAAAGAGGCTCTCGAGCAGCTCGTTGATTTAGGAGACGAGGCAGGGCTAGCAAATCAGGTCAAAGGGAAGATTCTTGCTCTATCTGATCATATAATCGAGCTGACACCGCCTGCCGACCGTCCAGCAGCTCGAAAACAAATAGGAGACTTATACAATAAAGCATTAAGGAACGCCCGCCCAGAGGGCAGCAGAGAAGCCGCAGACATTTTAGAAACTGCGGAATCATTCCTCAACTCGTCCGGATTCTCGCAGGCGGTAGACATCGGAATGCGTGAGATATCACTGGATGCCTCAACGTACCTACACAATCCAAACGACAGGCTTGCTCTTATAGGTGCAGTAGAGTCAAGCTCGCAAGGGCAGAAGGGGAACGGAATGCAGGCGCTTCAGGAGCTCGCAGAAAAGGCGAGACGCACGGGCAAAATGGAGGACAAGATCGCATATACGCGCAAAAAAAGAGCTCTAGATGTACAAGCTTAGATAACGAAAGCATTAAATAGGACTACACTATATAGAAACAAATAAAAACATAACGGAGCCATTCGCTTTTTTTCATGCGGTGGCTCTTTTTATCTAGGAGGAAAAGGAACTTTTTTTGACTATTTAGGTAAAACATTTACTTGTTGAGGGGGGATTAACTATTCAATGACGAATATATATTCTATCGTCTAGGTAGATAGGTGTGAGGAGTTATGCTGGATATAAAGGAAGTAGTAAAAGATATGAGTTAGTCTGAGGCAGGGAGTACTTTAGCGCAGATATTTACGAATTTTAACAGAGTCGACGGAATCAAATATACGTATATGTAAGCAGTAAGTTTGAGGATATAGAGTTACCGTTGAAGTAAAAGATGGGGGTGTATTCTTTGGATTTATTAGAGGATTTAAATAATATTTTACAAATAGAATTTAAAAAACTAGGATATCAAACACAAAAAAAAGATACCCATGATTTGTTAACTGCGTTATTTAATTTACAAGACAAAACAGTTAGTATAATGAGAAGAAGTGTTCATATTTCCAACGAATTAAGAGCTAAAGAAATTGAGAAACCTTACAATGATTATTTGAAACAAATAAGAAATAAATTTAAAAATGGTAAAGATATTAATCCTCATTTGAGTACAATGTCTGTGAAACCTCTTAAAAAAGACTTACTATTATACGACTGGGGAATCCATCATCTACACCTAAACAATAAACTGAATGATAAAGGTTTCATTGAGAGATCAGATTATATTTTATTTTTTGTATTAAAAGAAGATAATGTTTATTTCATAGATGTCACTAAACATAAGTTGGAAGATAGAACAGAATTTTCACAACAACATCTACTAGGAATTGTGAAAAGAAATTGGGCGCATTTATTAGAACCCTTCAAAGCAAAAGGATTTCCTGGTTTATCAGAAAAAATTGATGACAAAAGTCATTCATTGTTGAGGAATTCAGGGGTAGCAACATTAGTTGAAGTTGATGGAGAGGTATTTGGTCTAATTGGTGGTGGAATTTCTACTGCGAAGACAAATATTACTCATACACGAAAGACACAGGAGATATTTAGAAGTTTAAGATCATTAGAGGATAATTTAAGAAAAAGACAAAAAAGCTTAAAAGAATTAACTAGCGAATTTAAAATTCCGTCAATTGAAGCAGATTTCAAATTAATCTTAGAAGATAAATCCTTTTATATTGTAGAAAGTCATTCAGAAAATAAGATAATTGAGGCTAAAGGACTGTTTGACCAAATTTTTGGACACTTGATAAATCATTGAATGTATTCATAAAGGAACGAATTATAATTTTCTTTATAGTCCAGTTCAGAAGAGGTTGTGAAGGTGGGCACTTAAATTAACGGGACAGTTAGTAGAGGAATAGAGGAAATGCTACAAAAAAAGAACAAGAAAAATACATAGAAGTATTTACAGATATTTGATAATGTAGAAAATAATATATTGTAGAAAACGTTTTATATCATTAACGGCTGTCATTCCTAACCATAATTAAAAGTAGAAAGTAGTGTTGTAAAGTTGAGTCCATCTTTATCTTTATCAATGGTGTTTGCAGGTGCTGCCCTTGTAGGAGCTTCAGTTCAGTTTTTTCAGTTGAAGAAAGAAACAAAAGATGAAAATAATGATGAAATTATTAACTCTCAAGAATATAAATTATTCAGGGATTCTATTTTTAATGCATTAAAATTATCGAGTATTAATGATATTACTGACATAAAAAATATATATCTTGGATCAGGTATATCCAAATTAAATAAAAAGGATTATGATATTACTCATCTTCTCAGAATCTTTATTGTAGATCTTTTGTCTGGAAGGTTCAAGGCTGAAGAATGTGAAATAAATAATTGGAAGAGTAAGATAACAGCGTTTATACATAGATTCGAAGAATCATTACCATATGAGGATTTGCCTCAAACTGAACGAAGTATTTTAACTGATATTGACTCGTTTCTTGAGTTAGATAACAAGGAATCAGTCAAGAGAAAGATAAGCGAGTTAGCTAGAATAATAAAAACTCGCGAAGAGTATTTAAATAAACTTGAGAGGTCTAACAAGAATTCAAATAAAGTCGCAGTAATTGGTATTGTGTTAACAGTTGTGTTTGGATTCCTTCCGTTTGTTTTGCCTTTTCTACAAAAATGAATGGATGGATAGTACAAATCTTATAAAGTTAACAGGTGCGTTAACTGATGATTGGAGCTGTCTTTTAAGCAGCTTTTTCTTGTGTGCCAGGCATGGCATCTATCTAGGTGGTGAAAGTCCACTGTGGGGGTACACATCGACCAACCACTAAGGAAGCGCAAGGTACTTATCGTGAGGTAAGGGCTGGAGGAAGCGTGGAATAAAATCTTGGCTCGAC
>NZ_JBFTMS010000069.1:0-14502 GCF_056397085.1 Peribacillus sp. 05N428
TAAGACTGGGGGAATGGGAAGTTCATTTACAAATTTAGAGAGAATCATTTTTACGCTCCTTTATAACCTGCTGATTTAAAGTACTTTATTTATAAAAGGTTATAAATATTACAAGCGCTATATGACAATAAGTTATTTATTAGTAAAATGGTAAAGAGCAGTAGAGGGTGTAATGCAAATGAAATCATTCAATCTGAAGCTCTAAATGGTTCCTTTCCCTACCTTTGAATATACTTTTATGGACAAAATTACCAATCGTTTCCTAAAAATCCATTCTAGTTTACCCCTTGTCCTTTACTATGTATTTTATTTGCTCTATACCATTTTTTCATTCCTTAGCTATTCGATGGCCTAGCCATAAAAGAAGTAATCATTCCGATCATACAAATAGTTAAGCAAGAAAAAAGGAAAGCTTTTAACTCTAACGTATTAAGCGCCGATGATACAATTAGACCATCTATCATGAAAATAATGACCCCTATATTTACGATCGAGAAAAGGCCGCAGCTTAAAAAATACTCTTTTTTTATTGTCTACTTGACAGGGTTATGTGCAACACGGTTGCTCTTTTTATTGTTATAAACGATTCCAAACTTTTTTTAAATCCAATGGGACGAATACTTTATCCCCATGTATTTCCTTATGTATGATGAGTTGTGAAAAGCATGGATCTACACTTAGCCCTTCTGTTTTATGCCTAGCTGGATTTATTCCTAAAAAATGTTTAAAGTCTTCGGGTAACTGCATAACATTAGCTCCTTTCCCCTTTTTTATTTTTTATAAAGAACAATTCTTAATATATCCCCAAAACGAAATTTTTATCTCTATCTAATTGTTTATGAGAATTTAACTCATTTTTTTCGTTTTGGGGGTAACCAGTTTCGTTAGCTTGATGGGCAGTACCACCAGCAAAACGCGAAAAACCACGCTAAGGATTAAGTTCATTCAGAAAAGTTATTTCAAAAAGTACTTTAAAGAAATTACATATGTCAAAATGAGATAATTCACCTTTTGACATACAGATTACGAGCTATCATTCTACGTGTCATAAAGTATGCTTTTTGACAGTAGCTACAACATGAAAAAAACCTTACATTTGTTTAAAAACGTTAGTCATGTTATTCCATTAAAGGGCCATTATATTGAAAAATAGGTTGCATAAAACCCCCATTTTTTTATGCAGCTGTTAGACTTGTACAGAAGCCAAAAGCGTTGATTAACTATGTATAAAACGCTGTATAAACGATAAAAACGACAAAGAGCCAAACCCTTGATAGATATGAGTTTGCTCTTTGTCTAGCTTCATATAATTGGCATTATGTTAACTAGTTTTGTATAGAGTATTCATTTGATAATTGTAAACAAGGACATGAATGTATGCTTTTTTTCATACTTTATTTTGGAGGTGGTAAAATGACAAGAGTAGCTTACCGAAATGCAGATGTCAATTTAATGGCAAGGATGATGAGAGCAGAAGCTGAAGGCGAAGGACCACAAGGAATGCTATATGTTGGAAATGTCATTGTTAACCGTGTTGTAGCAGATTGTACTGACTTTAATGAATTAAGAACAATTAGAGATGTCATTTTTCACGTACAAGGAGGAAATTATTCTTTTGAAGCTGTTCAAAAAGGTAATGTATTTTATCAAAGAGCAAGAGAATCTGAAAGAAGATTAGCGAGAAAGAATTTGGAATATTGGAGAGATCACCCAGCGAAATATGCTCTTTGGTACTTTAATCCATATGGTCCGTGTCCTCCAACATGGTATGACCAACCTTTTACTGGTCAATTTAAACAACATTGTTTTTATGAACCAGCGCCTGGAACATGTGAAAGCGTTTATAGTCCTCGTTGAGGAAAAGATTCGAATATTTATAAAAACTAAAATAAAACTTTTAGTAATCGTATTTACCTAAGAAGGATTGTAAAATATTACACTTAAACTAAAAGGTACGTTAATTGAGTAAGCAGCAAAAAAGGATCTTCTTACTGGAAGATCCTTTTTTCAGTTCCTATCATGATTATGTTAACTAAAAAATTAGAAGTTTTTTAAACATCTGATTCTATAAAGTTCTGCAATAAACACCAGTTGAAATAAATTAATCAATCTTCAACAATCGGGCGCAATTGTTGAATAATTAAATCCCAATTTCTCATTTATATCACTGAGAGATTGGGATTTTTAATGCTGGAATATCCTTAACGTTGTATATCCGCGTTTTGCTGGTGGTACCCCATGCCCATCAAGCTAACAAAGTAAATGACTAGATACGAATTGATCCTTGTTTCAAAACTAGCGAGTGATGGAAAAGTAGGCATGCCAAAGAAGCCTATTAAAACGCGATTTTTTCGCTAGGCAGCTTGTCTATGCTTCACCGTCGTTTCATACACAACCCCTAGAATATCAAAGACGGTCATCTTCTTATAACGATTACATTTACGACCGTTCTTTTTTAGCAGCTGATAAAGGCGATGCAGAATTTCAAAAGTTCTTCTGTGCCAACTGCTATCGCTTGAAACAGTAACGGAAAGTAATCTTTAATCATATAAATCGCTTTGTATTCACTCAGCTCCTGCTTTTTCTTTTCAAGCAGAAGCTGTCGCATTTGAAACATCGTAGAAGAACAGAGGAGAATGCCAATGAGTTGTCCATATAAATGGCACTCTAGGCGTTCTCTTTTAATATTTTTACATTCATCAATTTCAAAGAATGACTTCCACGTTTTAAACAAAATCTCAATCTGCCAACGAAGTGAATACAATGAATGCACGTAATTTGTCAGTACTTCTTCTAGCGACGTGTTCGTGATATATACATTCATGCCCATTAAACGTTTACTTTTATCCTTCATGACAATGCCTTTCTTCTTTTCACGTATCGCTTGGTTTTTCAGGCGTGTTTGCGTTTGATCATCGGTTAAACGATGGATAATGACACGTGCTGGAAGCTTCTGATTTTGGCCAATGTATGCCTCTGGGATTTCCATCGTTTCACCAGGGGTTAGACCAAACATCATTTGTGTCATATCAAGCTGGATGTATCCTGTTTGCTTTTTTAACGTGCCATTGTTGAAGTATTCTGGCTCAGGGTTCTTGATATAAATGCGTGTATTCAACTTCAACCGCGAGATATAGTAAGCCTCTTTATCATGAATGGCTTGTAAGTCTCCTAAATCGAAGTAACCAAGATCACGCAAACACAAATCGCCCGCCTCTACGGTTTCAAGGCAGATGGTACCGTACGTTTTATCATTATTCTTTCCTGGTCCAAGCTGCACGTTAAGAAATTGACCACTAAGTAAATCATATTCCAATTGGATTTTTACACATGCCGTATTACTACTCCCGCCTGAACCTTGATAGTCAGTGGCGAAGTGATCAGGCAGTTGAAACACTGTCGCATCTAAAATACGGATTCGATTGAAAGTAGAAATCATGTGTGCAGAAAGCGATTGATTTGAACAGAGTTTTTGTGTGAGAAGAGAAGTAAAGACTTCTCGAAGAAATGTGACGGCTGCTGAATTAAAGCGTTGATTCAATCCTTCTGAGCTCATCAGTACCCCAGTGGAAGCTTCTAACTGACTGCACAATTGTGTAAGTGATGTGCTAGCGATTTCTTGACTGAGCCATACGCAAAGGGCAATGAGTTCGTTTGCTTGATACTTACTCGATCGCTGTACAAAGCCAACTTGTTTGGCGATATCTTGTAGGACTATTGGAGATAAAAAGTATTGTAGTTCTTGTGCGAAAAGATTCAGTTCATTTGAAATGATAGGATTCATCAAAAACGCCATCCTTTCTCGTAAACTTCTTACGATAAGCATAGCGTTTTTTCATTTTGAGGGTATGATTTTAACTTCGCTTGATGGGCATGTGGCTGTACCCCTATTTAAGCCTTTTTTTATTTATGCTGTTGGAGACGGAAATCTAGCAGCCTCAAAGTGTGAAGCTGCAACATTAAGACCTTGTGTTAAAAGGGTACCAGCAACGTTACTAAGGACGAAGATTTCCACAGTGTCACCTGCTTGCAACTGAAGAATAGAAGAAACAGTTACAGCATTTGTTATGTTGGCTAGCGCACCGAAGAAATCGTTATCAGCTGCTGCAACCTGATTTCCGTTCAAACGAATTTCTAATGCTACTCTGTATTGGGTTGGAACATTAGGAAAAAATGATACACTTGCAATAATTGAATAGACTCCATCTGTGTTTGGAATAAAGGTAGAGGTAGCTGGATTATATTCATTGGCTAAATCAAATTGTTCATTTAGGTACAGGACTTTTACAGAAGTATTTGCAGGAACAGCTCGATTGGCATTAGACTGTGCTCTAAAAGCTGAAGGTCTTACCAAATTTTGCAGAGTTTTCAAATCTCCATCAGCAGTAGCAGATACATTCACATTAACGACAGGATTACCTACATTGGAAATAGTATCTGTATCGTTTTGAGCTTGCGTCTGATTTTGGAGTTGAGCCTGTAGCTGAGCTTGTTTTTGTTGCTGTTGTTGAAGTTGGAATTGAATATTTTCTAATTTACACTTACAACAATCATCGTGATAAGACATAGAACTATCACTCCTTTTTTTGCTATACCTTAAGTTACTTTTCAAGATCGCATTCTATTGGACAAGCAACCCTGTATTCCTATAATATGAATATTTTCAAAAAGGGAATGAGCACTCTATCTATTTTGATTTTTGACAGATCATAAAGAAAAAAACAAATACCGAGGTGGGGTTTATGTACGATTTGATTTATCAGCATTTCATCAATACTACTTTCATCGTTTGTTTGGTACTATGCGGGGTCTACAATACCTGTTTTCTTTATATTGGAGAGTAGTCTTTCTGGAGTGTACAAAATAGCAATTCCACGGTTGGTTTACACAGCCAAGTTGAAATACTTTTTTATTGCACAATGCCACAGTAAGCAATAAAAAAAGGCTAACACTGGTCAGAGTGTCGCCTCTTTCGCTTTGGCGTAAATAGTGGAACGTGGAACGCCTGTCATTTTAGCTATCTCATTTACACTTAATCCGTTAGATTCTCTTTCCTGAAACAGCTTCAAAGTCTTATTAACGTCCTTTCCGTCCTTTCCTTTACGTCCCATATGAGTTCCTTTAGCTTTTGCCCTTTCGCGTCCCTCGGGGGTTCTATCAACAATCAAATCACGTTCAAATTCAGCAACAGCACCTAACATAGTAAACATGAACTACCACTTGAGCAGTACATCTTGGACAAAAGGAAACGTTCTTAGATTTACAGTGGTTATTTATAATAAATATTCTAACGAGATATATGCTGCATGATATGTAATGCTATATTTTTTTTTTTATTACTGGAAAACGGCTACCCATAAAGGTAAGCCCCCAATTTTTAGTGAAGGTTAAAATCTATTATATTAATCTAATACAATCGCGTTCCTCAAAACAGTCAATATAGGTTATGATAGCCAGCCTTTACCAATACCCCATAAATATGAATTCAGTAGGTTTAGCAGCTTTTCCTGATTATTTTTTCTTATTGTTTAATCGTTAAGGATCTACCTTTTATAAATAAAGAAGTAAGATAGGAGTTGAGTTCAAATCGATCTCCTTAAACAAACTCCGCTAATAAAACTCTGTCTTTTTTCATTTCTTTTCCCCCTTTACAGCTTCCATTTCATTTTGATGGATAAACCTCTCGTTCTCTTTACATGTGAATTCTGTCAGTGATTAATTTCCACATTAAAGGAGTTATAACAAGTTGGTAGGTGTTTTATATTGTCCATTATTTTAGTTTAGTCCATTCCGACTTGGAAACTTCACTGCTTTTTTCTATAGATAAAGGTATTCAATCCATCCAAAGAAAACACGCAGGAAATTTTTAGTCCACGGAAGCAACTTAAAAAGAAGTGCTAAAGAGGAAATAGAAGCAATTAAAGTAGAAAAAAAGGCTTTCTTTCTCGACTTTTCGGAAAGTGAGAAAGAAGGCCCTAAGCTCTTTTTAAATGCCATAAAAAAAGGGGGCTGACCAACTCTGGATAATTAGTCACAACCTTATTATACAATAATTACATTACCAAATAAAACCATAACCCCGGTTAAAGTTACAAAATGAAATGGCTATTCTTCCGTTCCTGGCGTTTTCTTTTTAATCTTTATACAGATACACCAATAAGAACGCCCCGCCTTCACACCCCAAAACGAAAAATATGCTATTCTTTCTGTATATATTGCTGAAAAGAAAATTCCAGAATAGGCATTTATATAAATTAGGAGGAAGAAGCCGTTGAAGACTAGTATCATCATTATCGATGACCATCAGCTTTTCCGTGAAGGCGTTAAGCGTATATTAGATTTTGAATCATCCTTTTATGTTGTTGCCGAAGGCGCTGACGGAAGCGAGGCTATGGATCTTGTTGAAACACACAAACCAGATGTTGTTATCATGGATATCAACATGCCGAATATGAACGGTGTCGAAGCGACTAAAATGCTTGTAAACCGTTACCCTAAAACGAAAGTCATCATTTTATCGATTCATGATGATGAAAACTATGTACAGCATACATTTAAAACAGGAGCACAAGGTTATCTGTTGAAAGAAATGGATGCCGATGCGTTAATTAATGCTGTTCGTGTAGTCGCAGAAGGTGGCTCATACCTTCATCCGAAGGTGACACATAATCTAGTCAAAGAATATCGCCGTTTAGCTGCTGATCGGGATTCAGTGCATGCTGTAGAGATCAGAAGACCGTTTCACCTATTGACTCGACGCGAATGTGAAGTTCTTCAACTTTTAGCATACGGAAAAAGCAACCGTGCCAGCGGCGAAACTTTAAACATCAGTGAAAAAACAGTAAAAAACCATGTGAGTAACATTCTTCAAAAACTGGAGGTAAACGACCGTACACAAGCTGTTGTTCTAGCTATTAAAAACGGCTGGGTAGAAGTGAAATAATTTCAACTTATAATAAGTCTAACCTTAAAAAGCTCATGGACAAAGCTTATTCAGCTATACCTCTAGAGCAGTTTGCAAAATAGAAATACCCCCGTATCAGTTTTTAGGTTGATACGCGGGCAATGGGAAAGCTTTACCAGCCCACCTGAATGTATTTCCACATTATAAACTACCATGTACAATAAGTATCCCCCTGCACCAACTTGCTGGTAACAGGGGAGGACAAACATTTAGGTGTATCAATACTATGCCACCGAATGGGAATTGCTATTCATGGCAAAAATTAACCCTGTATCAGCTTCTTTACGGCTTGATATCAGGGTTTTGGAGATTACATGGAAAACTGCTCGATATTACTATGCCACCGAACCGGATTTATTATTCGATTTATTCTAATGTTGTCAAGCATACAAGAAAACCCCACAAGAGTACTGGGGAGAACTTACAGTACATGGGGGGCGTAGAAATTATGTGAAAAAGTCACTAGGAATATATCCTATGCCCATAGTTAAAAGTGGGTTACTCACTATATACAAAAAAAATAGGCCCCCATACAGAATTTAATTGTACAGGGGCGTATTGATGGTTTGCCTTATAAAGGACTATATTTATATTCCCGATATAAAGAAAATAGGCCCCGTACAAGCATCTTTACGGCTTGATACAGGGCTGTGTTTTTAACCTCTGGAAGGGTTATTACTACTATCCCCAGCGAATCGGAGATTATTCAAACTGTTTTAATGGTACCACACACGAAAACCCCCAGAGATACTGAGAACCCTTCAGTACCATTAGGGGGAATGTACAACATAATGAATTAACAAAGGACTACATTCTATTCCGATAGTGAAGATTCTGTTACTCTCTAAAAATCTGGGACATTGGGAAAATTAGATGCCCTTTTTTGGTTTAAATTTGCAAGTACCTTTTGGGGTACCACCACATGCCCATCCAGCTAACAAAGTAAATTACTAGATTTGTTTCAAAACTAGCGAGTGATGGAAAAGTAGGCATACCTATTAAAACGCGACTTTTTCGCTAGGCAGCTTGTCTATGCTTCACCGTCGTTTCATACACAACCCCTAGAATATCAAAGACGGTCATCACTAAGGTAAAGTGGTTAATTCAATCGATATATGTTTCCATTCGTTCGGCAGTGGCTCTAATGAGAAGATACAGTGATATAAGATCCTTTATTATGGCGAATTGGTGCTATGGTCGATTGTTCTTAATAATTGACAATACTCATGTTTTGTATTGAAAGTTAGAAAAACGAAAATCCCCTATCCAAAAGGACAGGGGGCTTTAGGGGTAAATTAAGTGATTTCATTCAGATTTTTGGGCTAAAAATGCACTTTGCACTTGGTTTACTGCTGTTTGAGCTTGCGCAATCTCATTTGCAATTTGTTTGATTGCTTCCTGAGCTAAAGTTGGGTCTGAAGATGATTTCTCAATTGCTTGAGTTAGTAAACTTTGGGTAAGGGTCACATTTGCTTTAGCTTGATTTAATTGGTTTACGTCAATTTGATTTTGAGCCATTAGGATCTCCCCTTTTATTATTTAAATTACTTTTATATCTTTACCAAGCTCAGCTTTTTTATAACCGGGAAAAACCAAAAAAAGTGTTGGTTTTATTAAAGCAATTTTTTTCTCTTCCTATAGAAAATAGGTTATGTAAATTACGCTTTTTGATAATCGATACCGGTGTCAACGATTAACGAATGATCTCTATCCGTGACGGCTGCATAAAAGATGTTATTGATTTGGCGAAATCCTTTGTTGGTTAATTCATCCTGAAGCCATTTTTCATCCTTTTGGATTAATTTTAAATTTTTATGCTGGATTTTCCCTTCGACGACCATAGCAATCGGCAGTCCTTGATAGTCTGTTTCAATATTTAAGTGTCTAGGCGTTAAATTAACAACAGATTGGTTGGGTAATATACTAAGTTCTCCATTCGGTTCCAGAATCACATAATCAATATCCCGTATATTCGGGTATCCTGCAGCCCGAATGGTTGACAATAGCTCAACGAGAGAAAAACGCGTTTTCCGTAAGTCTTTTTTTGAGATTTTCCCATGTTTGATCAAAATACTTGGCTGACCAATGAACATTCGATTTAACCAACGAAAAAGACTTAATTTAGAAAACAACAGATACATGATGACAATGGTAATGATCCCTGCAATGGTCTGTCCAAATCCATTGGCTTTGATAGGACTGACGGACAATGTGACAAGAAACACAATGGCCGCAAGATCAGGCGGGGTTAACTGAGCCAGTACAGTCTTTCCCATACAGCGCATGGCCAAAATCACTAGACCAAAAAGCAGAATTAACTTCCCAATAAAAGTGAACATTTTTCCAACCTCATTTTTATGCTTTCTAATAAAAAGACAAATACTATTCTGTCACAAAACCAGGAAAACATACTTAGCAAGGTGGACAGCTTGTATACAATTGAAGAAAATCATACTTTAAAGCCAAGTTACCAAGCGCTTTATGAAATAAGTTATTTATTAAAATAGGAAAATCAACCGGTCGAAGGTCTAATGCAAAGAAATCACTCAAACTTCTAGGTTCTTCCTTAACTATTCGATGGGGCTAACCATTAAAGATGTAATCAATCCAATCATACAAATAGTTAAGCCAGAAAAAAGGAAAGCCTTTAACTCTAACATTTTAATTGCCGACGTTACAATTAGGCCATCTATCATGAAAATAATGACCCCTATATTTACGGACATAGCTTTCGATATAAATTGAGCTAACAAATCGGTTCCTCCGGTACTTGCTTCATATCGAAGCATGATTCCTACTCCGATTCCAATCAATCCTCCTCCTATTAACATACTCGGAAAAATAGAAAGACAAAATTGGTTTCTTAAAGGAGCTAGCCAATCAATGAACACAGAAGCAACAATTAAACCGAGAAAGCTATTATAAAAGAATGTTCGTTCATGGATCCATGCGAATATACACAGAGGGATGCTTAAAAGGAACATCACTAAACCTGTTGGAAATTCCAAGTAATAATGAATGATGAGGGCAATACCTGTAATACCTCCATCTAATAAATGATGGGGAACTAAAAAGCCGTTTATTCCGATACTCAATAATAAACTACCTATAAGAATAGCCGTGATTTTCTGAAAAATATACATCACCTTTTATCATGTATTTATGGCTAATATATGTACAAGCATATGATTTCAGAATGAGGCTAAGATGTGTAATTAGTTGAAAGCAACCTTTTTAAAAAGGGGCGTGACAAGTTGAATTTCCCTATAGTCTACATATACATATAAAATCTCCTTTTACTGAATTACGTTTGATAAATTTTTGGGTGAATTTTCGGAGGCATATATCTGCCTCCTATGTTTTTTAGAACGAATGAAATAACCCATGAACAACGGATCATACAATCAACTTTTTAAGATGTGGGTAACGTTATCAATCGCTTTTTGTAGGTTTTCACTGTTTTTTTCATATATCTGCTTGGCTTCTTTATTTTCTGTGCCTAGTGCAAATAATTCTAAGTCTGCTTGGCATTTTTTCATAGTCGAAAGAAGTAAAGGCCTTTCTTGAGGAGACGGTACTTGCAATATATCATCAAAAAGATCCACCGTCAGTTCTCCATAAGAATTTATTTGTCCAAGAAAGACATTTTCAATGGTGACTCCTAATTTTTCTAATTCAGTGTGTAACCAACCTCGACTTCGACCAATCGTCGCAAGTGGTTCATCCAATATTTCCCCATCCATTATGACGGTCTGAGGCTCTTTGACTGAAGCAACCACCAAGTTTAAATCCTTTGCCGTTAATGGCTGGTTCTCTTTCTTTAACATAACGGATAAATCTCCGGTTGCCTCTAATACCGCAAATTCCACATCAGACACCTGAAAAGCATCCTTCTTTCGAAGTAACTCTAACAATTCATCCGTTGTATATCTTTCCTTCTTCAAGTTATCTTCCATGATTTTTCCATCTTTGATAAAAACCGTTCCTTTCCCTTCTACAAGGTCCCGAACCATTTTGCTTTTCAAAGAAAGGATTCCAACTATAAAAGGTAGTGCGGCAGTGGTAACAATCCCTATAACCCCCACTAAAATACTTCGTTCAAGACCCGTAATCACTTCCGCCCCAATACTACCTATGGTTATACCAACCACATACTCAAAGTAAGAAAGTTGAGATAGTTGCTTTTTACCTAGCAATTTAGTTACTAAAAAAAGGATAATGAGAAACAACAAAGCCCTCAAAAATACATCTAACCAATCAGGCATTACATAACACCTCCTATATACTTTATTTTAAAACCCTTTATACTGGAATTCCTCCTTCTCCAATTCTCCCACCCTTTTTTTCAAATCTGTGACTACTTCGTTCACTACCATCATCGTTTCATGTAAGGTTTGTTTCGATTCGTTATCTTGTGTACGTAAGGCTAAACTGGATAGACTAGCTTCTACGCCTTTTAGGCTGGCAAGACATTGCTTTACTTCCGATCCGATGGTCATCTTACATCCTCCTTATCCCTTTGGTTTAAAAATCAAAGCTCCTAACATGCCGAAAATAATGGCAGATGAAATGCCAGAACTTGTCACTTCGAACATCCCTGTAAGTACGCCGACTAACCCGTGTTTTTCAGCTTCTTGCATGGCCCCGTGTACAAGTGAATTCCCAAAGCTTGTAATAGGAACAGTAGCCCCTGCCCCAGCAAAATCAATTAAGGGTTCATATAAACCTACCCCATCTAAAATAGCCCCTATTACGACAAGGGTACTTAGCGTATGTCCCGGTGTCAGTTTAAACACATCAAACATAATTTGCCCAATGACACAAATCAAACCACCTATAACAAAAGCCCAAAAATAGATCATGTCTATTGTTCACCCCCGTATTCAATCGATACCGCATGGGCGATACAAGGAATCGTTTCATTTTGCTGAAAGGATAGGGGGGATAATAAGGCCCCTGTTGCCACCACTAACATTCTTTTAAATTCACCTTTTTTCATTCGGTTTAATAAATGACCATAGACAACTGTTGCTGAACACCCCGCACCACTACCTCCTGCCAAAACCGGTTGCCCTTCCCGATAAATCATTAATCCGCAGTCCTGATACTGGTTTTCACGAATAGGGGTTCCATGCTTTTTAAATAAATCCAGGGACACTTCATGGCCAATCTGGCCAAGATCCCCGGTGACAATTAAATCGTAATAAGATGGATCAATATTCCTTTCCTTTAAATGAGCTTCAATGGTATCAACTGCAGCTGGAGCCATCGCCCCTCCCATATTAAATGGATCCGTCAATCCCATATCGATGACACGGCCAATGGTTGCAGACGTGACACGTGGCCCTTCCCCGGTATTACTTAATAAAGCCGCACCAGCACCTGTCACGGTCCATTGCGCAGTAGGTGGTTTTTGTCCACCGTATTCCGTTGGATAACGAAATTGTTTTTCAACGGCTGTATCATGACTGGAAGCTCCTGTTAACAAATATTGGGCTCCGTTTGTATTGACAATATAGGCCCCTAAAGCTAATCCTTCCATCGAGGTAGAACAGGCACCAAACAACCCAAAATAAGGGGCACCAATTGTTCGGCATGCGAAACTAGTCGGAGTAATCTGATTGATTAGATCTCCTGCCAGGAGAAACTGAACCTGTTCCTTTTGAATTCCGCCTTTTTCCATGGCTTTTTGACAAGCTTCTTCAAAAAAGATTTTATGAGCCTTTTCATAAGAATCCTGTCCAAGCCATAAATCAGTATGCAAAAGATCAAAATCTTTCGCGATAGCTCCATCTGCTTCAAATGGCCCTCCCACTGTACCTGTAGAAATAATCACGGGCTTTTGTTCGAAGACCCATGTACGATGACCTTCTAACATTACAAACCACCCCACTGTACAAGAATTGTTTTAATCAAGGCAATGACAAACGCAGAAAAGACGCCAAATAGAATCACCGATCCTGCAAGTTTAAACATATTACCGCCTACCCCTAATACCAACCCTTCGGTTCGGTGTTCAATCGCTGCAGAAATGACGGCATTGCCGAAACCAGTAACCGGTACAGCCGTCCCAGCCCCTCCAAATTGAGCCATACGATCATAGACCCCGAAACCTGTAAGAAGCATCGTAATAAAAACTAAAGTCCCTACGGTTGGATTTCCAGCTGTTTGGTCCGTAAAATCAAAATAATTAATATAAAAGGCAGAAATGAGCTGCCCGATCAGACAAATAAGGCCCCCTGTTAAAAATGCTTTTATGCAATTTTTAACGACTGGTCTCTTTGTTTCCCGGTGTTTTTGAATACCTTGATATTCTTGTTGAACTGGTGTCAATTGTTTCTTTTGTTTATTCGACATGGTCCGACCCCTCTTTCTCCTTAGGTTTCTTCTTTCATCAGACTTTTGATTTTATTAAAATCCTTTTCTAATTCCTTCCTATTGGTGTTATCCTTTTGGATTTTTTGTTCTAATTGATCAAGTTCCAAATACATTTTTGAATCGGTCGAAACCAAGATTTTATGATCCGGATAGTCTTTTTCCAAGTCTGATTTCACGTTCTTTTCGATTTTCTTTAATCGAAAACGCTCAAAGTTTTCGACTTTGATCGCTATCAATAGCTCTTTATCCGTATTCACAGCCTTCACATTCGAAATGTCTTCCTCTTTGATAACCTTCTTTTTTGCTTGATTCGCCACGGATTGATCGATTGGCTTGCTTGTATGTACCTGTGAAATACTTAAATCCTCATGGTCCTCACCAGATTGTTTTTGATTACAACCTGAACCTAATCCGATAACAGTTAGTAATAAAAGAAACATGATGAATTGGTTTATTTTATCTTTCATGAGATCACCCTTTATTTATTATCTTGAAGGTAAAAAAGGTTGGTTAACACTCAACCAACCTTCCTTCCCTAGCTTTTACATTATTGTTGTTTGTATTGGGGTTCTTCTTGTTCGACTTGTTGAATACGTGGTTCAATGGTGTCTACAACGGATTGAGTTTGTTTAGCAGCATCTTGGTAAAGTTGCTTTGCTTGTTCGTTGTCTGTACCAAGTGAAAAGGTTTCGAAGCTAGCCTGTGCACTTTTCAAACCTGCAAGAGTGGTCTTAAGGTCATTGATTACTGTCATGAATAACGCCTCCTTGTTTTTAATAAATTACTTTTTTAGAATGGCGAAAACAGAACTTTATATACATTCAAAATTTATCCATATTTTATATCCAAAACCCGTCATCAGAAGAAATTAAAAATAAATGACAAAATATAAAAGAGCAACCGTTTTATATTCACACGGTTGCTCTTTTTATTGTTATAAACGATTCCAAACTCTTTTTAAATCCAATGGGACGAATACTTTATCCCCATGTATTTCCTTATGTATGATGGGTTGTGAAAAGCATGGATCTACACTTAGCCCTTCTGTTTTATGCCTAGCTGGATTTATTCCTAAAAAATGTTTAAAGTCTTCGGGTAACTGCATAACATTAGCTCCTTTCCCCTTTTTTATTTTTTATAAAGAACAATTCTTAATATAT
>NZ_JBFTMS010000070.1:0-13715 GCF_056397085.1 Peribacillus sp. 05N428
TTGTACAACTCCTTTATTTCCCTATGCCTTCACGAAGACTTCATGTCCTGAATCACTCCGTTTTAACCATGAACTTAAATTCAAGGGTGATGAAATCCTGCGAATAAGCGAGTATTTGTGAGAAAATCGAATTAAACTGAGGGAGTTCATCAAGAAAAAGGATTATTTATGTTCGTAACCGAATTAGACAAAGAGGGAAAAGCTTTTCCGCCCAGGTAATCAATAATTTCATTAGTTATACCTAGATTTCACCATCGGCATTTAACATAAGGAAAATAAAAGTTTAGATGGAGATGAAATATGAAATGAAAAATATAAAAAGTGACTTTTATAATAGTAAAAAGGAACAAGACTTTTTGGAGCACTTAGATGATAGAGACAAGGCTTTTTGGGATAGCTTGAGCTTCTTAAATGAATTAAATAATATCGGAAGATTCGATAATGAGGGTGTAGCATTTTATCATGCTAGACACCTGATATCTGGAAGACTAATTAACCATATAGCATCCGCATATCATCTTTTGAAAATGGGATTAGAAGATGAATGTTTGGTCATGTACAGACAATCACTTGAAAATTTATGGCTTTTAAAATATTTCATTAAAAATCCTAATGATGCTTCTAAATGGATGCAAAAAAAAGACCCAAAAAATATTGAACCATGGGAAAGAAGAGCAGTCTTAGACAATAGAAAAAAAAGCAAATCGTATTTACAGGAATTTATCCGATGTTATTCACTCAAACCACAAATCTTTCTGGGGAATTGGCATCGGCGGTTTTGACCACGGATTTGGTGGAGGTTTCGCCTTCATAGTCGTTTTGTTTATACTCTTAATCATTGTTGGAGCTAGCTGTTTCGGTGGCGGTTTCTGATGAAATTAGTTTGAAAAAAACCGACCTTTATTGGTCGGTTTTTTCAAATTTGCAGACACTTTTGTGTCTACTACATTCATGCTCTCAACTTCTTCAATCTCACGTACACGTTTGTAAAAGTCTGTTTTGAGTTTACGAACGTTCTCTGGTTGTTATGTACATTTACGAACGTGTCTAAAAGTTATAAGTTCTAGAGACTTGAAAAACAGCTCAATTCCCCCTAAAAATAATCCTTAACGTTGTCCGGAAGTTAGTCTAGAATAAAATTACAGAAGTTAACTAACTTTTAGATAAATGAAAAGAGGTTATACATAATGGCTATTATAGGATACGGACGTGTAAGCACCATTGACCAAACATTAGATTTACAGGAAGAGAAGTTAAAAGAATATGGCTGTGAGAAGATATTCATGGAGAAACAAAGTGGAGCTAAAAGTGATCGTGAGGAACTGATTAAGGCGTTGGACTATTTAAGGGAAGGTGACAAGCTGGTTGTTTACAAAATAGACAGACTAGCTAGGAGTACATTTGATTTACAAAAGATTGCTAAGGATTTAGAAGAACGTGGAATAGCTTTAGTATTCATCAAAGAACAGATTGATTTTAGTACACCATCAGGAAAGCTAATGTTCACTATGCTGGGGGCTATTGCTGAGTTTGAACGTGATCTAATTAAAGATAGAACAGCAGAGGGTAGGGAACGTGCTAAGGCACAGGGGAAACATATGGGTAGGAAAGGGAAGGACGAGAAGGACGTTAAGAAGGCTTTAAAGCTTTATGATGAAAGAGGTTCAAACGGTTTAAGCGTTAATGATATAGCCAAAATGACAGGTGTCCCACGTTCCACTATTTATGCTAAAGTGAAAGAGATGACTAGCAATAGCTAATCGTCTTTTTTCTTGTGGCATTATTTCCATTTGCAGTGACTACTTCTTGAACTAATACGCTTTATTGAAGATCCGGCTGCCATCTGTAGTTTCTTTTGTTTATGCAGTTTAGTTCAACAAGTGTAGTGTGTTCGTACTGTGAAATAAATATATATGTGTTTTTGTCATTTTTTCAGAAAACCAAGTTAGCTAGAAACACAATTTATTCGATCAAAAAGGAATTTGAAAAACCAAACAAAGAAGTAATAAATCAAAATGATGGTATGGGAGATTTGGATATCTTCCTTATAAATACATTGAACGTCGAGTACAGCAAGGTAACATTGTTTACGTCAGGTAAGTGAAACTGAAAAGGGTCTATACAATCTAAATACCCATAGAGCAAGGCAAGCACACTAGAGGTTGAATCCCTGTGTCCACCTCTGAGAAGTCTAAGCCGTCTAACGATTCATCTCTTATAAAAAATACGGTCTCAAGGGTCAACACATGCTAGGTGGGTGCTAATCAGGATCAGCAATTGTTTTTTTTGGCTTTGTTAATATTGATGTTGATTTTTGAACAAATAAAAGAGACCACTTATTATGTTCTTCTTTAGTGTTTCTTAATGAACTAGCTTACCTGTTAGTTAGTGTTAAAAATTTTTTAGAAGTTAATTACTTCAACCCCTTTTTGTTAACAACCAACCTTCTTAAAAACGGTTTATAAACCAGTAGATTTTTGCTGTTTGAGTTAGATTTATTTTCACTTTTGTACCCTATTGTACAAACATCTTTTCTTTTAATGAATAAAATAACCCGAAAGTAAAAAAA
Organism: Peribacillus sp. 05N428; assembly: GCF_056397085.1. Lineage (NCBI taxonomy): Bacteria > Bacillati > Bacillota > Bacilli > Caryophanales > Bacillaceae > Peribacillus > Peribacillus sp. 05N428. The sequence goes on from NZ_JBFTMS010000070.1 coordinate 2,570, forward strand.
GAAAAAGGTGATTATAATTAAAAATCGTTATCATATTTCACATTGTAATTCCTTTGTAGACACCACATATCTTTATAAGAAATGTAATCAAAAGAAACCGGATGATTGTCACTCTTGTCATAAGAAACACAATGACTGTATTTGTGATCAAAAGAAACCGGATGATTGTCATTGTTGTCATAAAAAACACAGTGACTGTATTTGTAATCAAAAGAAACCGGATGATTGTCATTGTTGTCATAAAAAACACAGTGACTGTATTTGTAATCAAAAGAAACCGGATGATTGCCATTCTTGTCATAAGAAACACAATGACTGTCACTGTGACCATAAGAAACATAATCTAGTACGAGCATCTGCTTTTAGGGCTAATAAGAACACACCACAACTTTACAAAGCAACGGTTACTCCCTCTGTAAAAGTTTTATACCAAACTGAACAATTTGATTTAGCAAATGAATATAATCCGCATATATCAACATTTATTCCAACTGAGAATGGAGTTTATGAGATAACAGCAAAAGTCTCCTTTTGTCCGTCAAAAAGTAAAAGCGATAATTCCTCAAAAAACAAAAAAGATAATTGCAAATGTGATTATTGTAAAAAAAATCATTCTTCAAAAGACAAAAAAAAGCATTTCTTAAAAGAAGGATATGTCGCATCCATTGCAATTAACGTAAACGGAGATGATTTAGATATTGTAAATGACTTCTTTGAGAAATCAAGACCTATTGGACTATCGGTTACTACAATCCTTCAGTTACAAGCAGGAGATCGGGTACAAGTAATATTTAGCGCAGGTGCAAACGGAGAAATTTTAGCAGAGGCACCTCTAACTAACTTTCAAGCTGCTAGATTCCCCTCTCCAATGTAAATATCTTTTTTGCCTTTATTTGCTTAGTTCTTACATTGAGCACCTAGATATCATATTTGTTATTTAAGGTGAGTATTTGAATTTTTCAGGAGTTTTAAAATCGGCTAAACAAGAGTATGACCAGGCTATTTCCACACGTGAAAACTACCAAGATTCGATGAAAAAAGAAGGCGTTTCTGGAAGAATGGACCTTGAAAAACAGTTCCATACTTTAGGGGAAATGGAAGCTAGAGTTCCTGAATTTAAAGGTCAGATTCAATCCCAAGAAAAGGTCTCGACTTATTAGGCGCCATTATGAAGGGCATTGAACAGGCAGGAAGGGAAATGCAGAAGGAAGAACAACGTCAGCAACAGAAGGTTAAAGGTAAAAGCAAAAAGAGAAATCAATGGGAATTAGAACGTTAATATGCCTTCGGTTATGTCAACAAGGTTAATTAGGGGTTCCAACAGAATTTTTCTGCATAATTTACTAAGGTATATATATAGTACAAACAGTGAAAATAGGAAGGCTGTACAAAAACAGCATATGATGTCCTGCCCCGCATCTATCTCCACGAACAACAGAAGACCTTATTCCTCCTTTTTGATTACTCTAGTGTAATTTAATACTAATAATATGATTTAGCTAATTAAATGTTTGCATAATAATTTTCCAAAACTTTCTATTAATGGGTGAATGTCTTAAACAGACTTTGCCGCGAAACATATATATATATATACCATATATTGGAACTGGTTTTGTTTCATTATGTTTCAGTCTAGTAGGAAAAATATCAAAAGCAAAAAAACAAACAAAAAGGGAGCTGTTATTAATGGATGCCAACACACTAGCTATTCATAGGCAAGGTGTTGATTTTTTAGTCAATTCTACACCCTATTTTCAAGAGTTTTGGGACGGAATTCAAAGTTGGGAAATAGAAACATTTCAAATATTCAATAGATTCCTAAATAATAAATATTCATATCTTGATATTGGTGCTTGGATTGGTCCTACTGTTTTATACGGAGCTCACAAGGCTAAAAATGTATTTGCAATTGAGCCAGACCCTGTTGCATATCAAGAATTGATTAAAAATATACAGTTAAATCCCAGGATTTCTTCAAAAGTAACCTGTATTAATGCAGCTATAGTGGACAGGCCTGGGCATATCAAATTATATAAAAGAGATGAGCTTGGAGACTCTATGTCAAGCATTCTTCCTACAAGAACAGATGAAGATTATTTTGAAGTCATTGCCACTTCCATAGAAGAACTAACACTAAACTACAATTTAAAAGATCTTAATTTTATAAAAATGGATATAGAAGCAGGAGAATATTTTTTAATACCTGCTCTTAAGGAATTTTTAAAAAAGAACAGACCGACATTGTACTTATCCCTGCATCCTCCGTTTTTACATGAAGCATTGAATTTAAGATTAAGCAAGAATACCAACTCAAAGATGGATGCCAATTCACTCGACATAGTTTCATTGACAGAAAATTTAGTGAATAATTTAGATTTTTACAAATTTATATATGATCCGCAGGGGAATCTCGTTAATAAAGATACAATATTAAATTTAAAAAATCTTGGAATGTTTTTATTTACCGATGAGCAATGGTGATCGTTAGATCTTAAGTGTGGGATTATCCCTAGCTTCAGTTTTGGGAGGAATTATATTTGTAATCCCTTTATAAATAAGGAATTATTTATTGAAAAAGCTATTAGCAGTGTATTAGAAAAGCATTTTATAATTAGAAGTTATTACTATTTCAGAGTGCAAACAATACGGTGACTACATTGAGTTGGAACGACTACGAGAAAATCAAAGAGAAAAAAGGAGAATGAAACAGTTGGAATATACCATTGTAATCCCTGTTTATAATAAAGAAGGATTCATGATTCGTTGTATTAGCAGTGCCCTTAATCAGACTTTAGCTCCCTCTTCTATTTTAATAATAGATGATGCCTCTACCGATCAATCTATTAAAGAAATAACCCCCTTTTTATTTGATAAAAGAATAAAACTAATTCAATTGAAAAAAAATGGAGGGACATCAAAATTATTAAATGAAGCATTACGGTATATTAAAACCCCCTACTTCATTCAGTTAGATGGTGATGATTGGCTTGAACCTAATGCAGCAAAAGAGCTTGTGTCTGCACTTCATTCTAATCCATCTGCTGGGTTTGCTTACGGAAATCACCATTTTTATTACTATGATAAGAAAAATGAACTTAATAATATTAAGCCCATGATCGCACCTAATTTTGAAAATAAGTATGACCTTTTATTGAAACTGTCGTTTATGATAAACCCCCGATGTTATCGAACAAAGTCAATTATTGATATGGGCGGATGGATTATAGATTATCCTTTTGATAAATGGGAGGGGAGATTTTTTGAAGATGTGCAAATGATTCTAAGACTCGCTAATAAATATTCTTGGATACATGTTAACAAATTTCTTCATAATATTACAATAAATATGAATACATCCCAACATGACGGTAAGTTATCTTTAATAAATTTTAATCATTTGAGAAAGTCAATGTATGAATATATGTTAGAAGAATGGGGAGGAGAATACTCACCTCTATGGAATATAGAAAGCGGTTATATTTTATTAAAAGACCTAACTTTCAATAAAGCTAAATAGCAGTGATTATTCCATTTATACCCCAATTTACCTAGTAATCAATGATGAACCAATGGCTAGAATTAGCAATTCATCTTAAGAAGTAACGTTCTAATTGCATCAAACTGAATAAAATTACTTGAAGAAAATAAAGAAGAGGGATTAGTGAAAAACGCTAAAATGTTTCAATACGTTGTTCGTTTCTTCTTCCGTAATGCCGATATAACGCAGGGTAACAGAAGGATGGGAATGATGGAGAATCCTTTGCAACATGGCAATATCCTTCGTGGCTTTGTAAAACCAATAACCAAACGTTTTTCGTAAGGTATGATTGCCGACATGTTCCACGCCGGCGAACTCTGCAGCCTTATTTAACTGTCTGTAGGCCTGAGTAGGGGTAATGGGGCCTTCTCCCTTCCTGGACGGAAATAAATAGGGACTCGGGACGTTTTTGGCGTACTCATAGACCTCCTTAAAGCAATTCGCGATATACATGTCGCGGATTTTTTGCGTTTTACCTTCCTTAACCCGGAGAATCTTGTGTTGTTTGCTTTTAAGGTCCAGGATTTGCAGGTGTAGCCAACGCCAAGATCGGAACGCTAGTAAAAGCCATCAATGAAAAATTGAATGGGTTTGGGGTAAGCCGATCTACTTTTGAACGGATGCTAAGAAAAGCGAAGGATTTAGGGATCGTATCCATCGAAAATACGAATAAATCTAAAGGCGGAAAAGGACATAATGTCTATATTTTCAACACAACGATTATCCCGGTCTCCTAGAAAAAAATCGACAGACACGTGGACAAATCCATCAAGCAAGAAAGGTCTTAGAAAAGGCAGGAACAGCCCATCAGAACGCTTTTGTACGTCGAGTGGCCTCTTTATATCCTGAACGTCCTGAAATGCGCCATATAAGCCTTGAAACGGCTAAAAAGCTTATGGAAGTTAATAATGCAAACGGAAATAAGGTGGTACCAATTGAGACTATCCAGAAAACGCTAAATACCCGTAAAGAAGACATTCGAAGGCTTCATGGTGAAATAGATCGTGTGGTGTGAATCAGCACCGGTCACGCCTGCAGCGTGCGGAAGGCTATCTGAACAATTATGAAAAGTATTATGCCCTTGTTGAAAAAATCGAGAACAATCCTTTCTTGAAAGGCAAACTGCTTGTTTCAATATCGGCTAAACAAGAGTATGACCAGACTATTTCTACACGTGAAACCTACCAAGATTCGATGGAAAAAGAAGGTGTTTCCGGAAGAGTGGACCTTGAAAAGCAGTTGTACACTTTAGGAAAAATGGAAGCTAGAGTTCCTGCGTTTAAAGGTCAGATTCAAGCACAAGAAAAAGGGATCGACTTATTTGGCTCCATTATGGAGGACATTGGACAGGCAGGAAGGGAAATGCAGAAGGAACAACAACGTCAGCGACAGAAGGTTAAAGGTAAAAGCAAAAAGAGAAATCAATGGGAATTAGAACGTTAATACGCCTTCCGTTATGTCAACAAGGTTAATTAGGGGTTCCAACAGAATTTTTCTGCGTAATTTACTAATCTAAGCTTTATATTTTGTTTTCCTGTTATACTAGCCTATTTCCCTCTACATTTATCCGCATAGGATAAACAAAATAATTATAAGCGGGGGAAGAAAAATATGTAAGAAAAAGTAAGGCACAATAATGCCCATTTTAAAAAGGTAGGGGTAATTGGCCTAGGTTATGTAGGTTTGCCTCTTGCTCTTCTTTTTGTGAAAAAGGGCTTTGATGTCATTGGTATTGATGTCAATCAAAGCAAAATTGAAAGCCTGAAGCAAAATGCTTCATATATACCCGATGTTAGCGGTGATCAAATAAAAGATGCAGCATCCTCTGGGAAATTTACTGGGATGTTCAACCACTTCATAACTGATGAACTTTTCGGTCATCTGATTGCAACAGTAAATGAATCTATACAATATTTCACCGAAATCATGAATTTATTTCATACAACCATAGAAGAAACAGAACACGCAGAATTGTATAAAGAAATTTCTCTAAAATTAGGAATGTGTATATACATAACAAGCTATTTCAAAGACCCTAATAGAACAATATCCATGTTAAAAAAGAACGGAGAAGATGATGTTATCCGATATTTAAAGTCTAATTATAAAAGAGTTTAAAAGCATCTAATTTTCACTCTTATAAGGAGGATTCACAGGCTTTGCTTCCTTCAACATTAAATAATTATCTGAACATCTTTTACATCACCAACATATAATTTAATGTGGTATTCAAAATATATTTTCCTTTTAAGGAGTAACTATCTTTTGCCGGGATAGTTACTTTTTTGTGTCCTGGTTTACTCGTACTGTGTGCTAAAGGAACAAAATATTCATAAGGGAATTGAACCATATTATTTTAGCTTATTATTCTTTACCCATCTCTTAATCTGTTCAGCAACTTGTAATACTGGTGTATTTGAGGTATCTATGATAGGGATTGGGGGAACTGAAGCTTGAGCCTTATCAACCATTTCTTTGGATAACTTAAGAGTATGTTGAATACCCACTGCATCCCATACTTTACGAGCATTTAAACGTTTGGTACGTACAGCATCATTACAATGTAGGTGTAAATAAATAGGATGAAATAATTGGGGATGTTCGCAAATGTGAATATTATATGGTTGTGGGACATTACCAAATAAAATTGTGTTGCGTCCACTTAAAGCATTATAATAAGCAATTTTCATCCAATTACTACAAGCTGTTTGATAATCATCATTATTAACGATAATATCCATATCAAAAACATAGAAATGAGCCATAATTCTTTTTACTTCTTTTGCAGTTGTTGATTTTCCAGAACCACTTTGTCCAGTAACAATAAATAGAGGAAATGTCATGTTTATTACCCTCCAAATGTAAAGGGAATAGCTTAGTGCTTTCCAGGTCTATTTTCCATATGTTTTATTATTATGTTGAATGATGTTAATTTGTACCTATTTGGGAAGTAAAATCAAGGAACCATTATTTTTTTCGTCACAGTTGTGTCAACTCTACAATAAGTTTAATGAACTAACGGGTGCGTAGTTCCATAGGAAAAAGAAAGGAGCTGCGACTGCAACTCCTTTGCTTTAACTAAAAGATTAATTATATGAAAAGAACGGCTATAATTTATTGAAAAGTTATAATAAATTATTTTTATCTAAAGATTCCGGATAGCTACCCAATTGATAAAATTTAGCCTCATTTCTTCATATTCGTATGCATCGTGACCAAACTCGTGACCAGATACTGAGCATCATAAAATAATGACTTAATAAAAATAAAAATAACCTTGCTGCGCAAGGTTATTCGGATATGGAGCATAGCGGGTTCGAACCGCTGACCTCTACGCTGCCAGCGTAGCGCTCTCCCAGCTGAGCTAATGCCCCGAATTGAGGTACAATAATTATTTTATCGGATTTTGGTGAAAAGTCAATATAAAATATAAGATTTTTGCAAAAATGATAAAAAATCCGTTTGAGGATAGTCAAACGGATCAGACTAGAGACGCGATGAATCACGTAGCTACAGATTTTTTGTTTATACGATTGGATGTAAAAGACCTGCCGCAAAAGATTTCATGTTAATCCATCTCTGGGTTCATTTTCATTTATCACGTGCTTCATCAGATTCTAGTATTTTAAGCTTGTATTTTTTTACTTATCCTGAATTATATCCGTGATGGTGTATGTTTTAACATCAACACGGGCAATGGAGAGATCACGGGTTAATACATAAGCCTGATCCCCATCCTGGCTAAAGACGATTGCTTGCCTTGGTTCTTTGAACCCCCCGATTGTTTTAACTATGCGGTGATCAGCGACATTTATCACGTCAATCGTATGATCAGCCTTGTTGCTTGCGAAAAGGAGTTTATCATCAGGCGATAGAGCAGCGCCATATGGCTCGCGTCCCACTTTGATTTCACCCTTTATATTACCGTCTAGCGTATCAATTGCGGAAATGCTGTTGCGTCCGCTGTTGGCGGCATATAATGTTCTTCCATCAGCGGTAATCGAGATTCCGCGTATACTGGAGAACCCTGTTATTTCACGAATGATTTTTTTGGTGGTGGCATCAACGATAGACACTTTATCTCCTTGAAAGTTCGTGACAAAGATATATTTTCCGTCCGAAGAGACTTTGATGCCCTGCCTTGGTTGGGCGAAACCGGTAATGACGTCAATCGGTTTTCGTTTTTCCAGATCCACGACCGTGACGGAATTGTGTGCTTGATTGTTCACATACAATGTCTTGCCATCCGGGCTGACAGCAGTCCCAAATGCACCCGGACCAACGACAACTTCATCTTTCAAGGTGAAATTTTTTAAGCTGTAAAAACGGATCGTACCGAGCGTACTGTCAGAGATGGCAAACTCTGAGCCGCCATCAATAAATACGATGTTTCTCGGTGAACCGAAGCCGTCGATCTTTTTACGCAACTTGCCTTTGGTAAGATCATAGACCAGGATGGATTGTTCACGGCTATCCGAGACAATCGCTATTTGTTCATCCGGACTTACGGCAAGGGAATTGTTGGTGATGTGGGTGTCAAAGCCTGTCGCCAACTCTGGGCTTTTACTTTTAATAGAAGAAGCACCTATTACATTTGGTATGAAAAACACAAATAGTAAGGGTATAATCCATATACTTTTTACCTTCATTTTTTTTAACATCACTCACCTCGGGAAATTAATTTCTTGATAATTGTTTATATCCCTGTCAATATCATGCTGGTTGTCCTGACCACCTTTCTTTAAAATGTTTAATCAAGCCGGGTTCTTCCTTTCACTATATATAAACGTATAGAGCAGGATATCGGTTTGGTTAGTTTGCAAATTTATAATTTATAATAAATGTATAGAGTGGACCCCATAGATGAATAAGGCCGCAGTGAAGTCACGTAACACTAGACTTCCTCACTGACAGGTGGATGATAGTAAATGTCTATATATAGGTGTTAGATTCTGATGCTGGAGATAAAAACTGAGGATTGTGGAAGTTTCGATTGATTTATGCAGGCAAGACTTAGCCATTAATTGATGCCTAACTGGACTTGCCAAGGGGTCAAAAATGGTTTAACAGAGTGGACTCGTATAGGTATGGAGGGAAGTTAAGGAGAATTTCAAAAGGGGTTCGGAATGTTTAATTCCCAACCCCTTTTATTATACATTTTCGATTTCCACCCGTGCAATTTCCTTAAGATTGGAGACGGTGTAATACACTTCCGATGTTCTGACTTTGTGATCGACCAGAACTTTAAGGGTCAAAAGGTGGTTGTCATTTGCCACATCTTTGATTCTGAGATTTTTGATGAATATTTTTTCTTCTTTGATTTTTTTCAGTACGATTGCAATGTCATCTTTATTTTGTACAACAAGCTGTAGGAAGATTTCTTTTTGCCGTAACTTCATCGGTCCGAGCCAGGTGACGATTGCGGGCACCAATTCCACACTAATGATCAATAAGATGACGCCGGCTATGGCCTCGAGAAAAAAACCAGCTCCAACGGCAATCCCGATTCCCGCCGCTCCCCAGATGATGGCGGCTGTCGTTAAACCGGATATGCTGTTGTTGTCACGCCGGAGAATGACGCCAGCACCTATAAAACCGACGCCGGAAACGATCTGGGCCGCAAGACGCAAGGGATCCATTGTGATATTAACGTCGTCGCTACCCGGGAATTTATAAGCGGATTCCATGGAAACGATCGTTAATAAACAGCTGACGATTGAAATGACCAGGCTTGTTTTTAATCCAACGGGTTTTCGTTTCATTTCTCGCTCTAGGCCGATAATTAGTCCAAGGAGAGCTGAAATCCCCAATTTGATAAGGATTTGCAGTTCCGATTGAGGGTCGAATGTCCATTCCATTTTGTTTCACCACTTCCGAATTATTATCGAAGAATAAAATCGTCTGTTGCCATATACCCGTTTTTCAAAAAAAACTACCCTAATAATTTTAACATAGTAGAATAGAGTTCTATGTAACGTAATTCCGTTGAAAGGAGGAATCTAAGTGCAAATGCCAAAAGTGAATCCCTATGTAGCGTTGGCGATCGGTGTGGCATCCGTATCTTTTTCGGCCATCCTTGTTAAACTGGCGACCGCTCCATCGGGTGTTATCGCCTTTTACCGTTTATTATTTACCGTCCTTCTTATGTTGCCGGTTTTCATGGTGAAATACCGTCATGAACTTAAATTCATTGAAAAAAAGGATTGGCTGTATTCGATTGCGGCAGGAGTGTTTTTGGCTTTTCATTTTATTTTATGGTTTGAATCGCTTAATTACACATCGGTCGCAAGTTCAACTGTCCTCGTAACCCTCCAGCCTTTATTCGCTTTTGCCGGAGCCTACCTGTTTTTTAAAGAAAGATTTTCAATGAAGGCAATATTGAGCGGCATCATTGCGATAGCAGGCAGCCTTGTCATTAGCTGGGGTGATTTGAGAATCAGCGGCATGGCGCTTTGGGGAGATATTCTTTCGCTTATCGCATGTGCGCTCGTAACCGGATATTTACTGTTTGGTCAAAATGTCCGAAAACGCGTCTCTTCTATAACATATACATTTGTCGTGTATGCAATCAGCTCCGTCGCCTTGTTTTTCTATGTGATCTTCAAGGGAGAGGCATTGGCGCCTTATCCTGCTTCCGATTGGATCTATTTCGTTTTGCTTGCCATTTTCCCGACTTTATTAGGACATTCTTTATTCAATTGGTCACTAAAATGGTTAAGCACATCGACGCTTTCGATGGGAATATTGCTTGAACCGGTGGGAGCGACAATTCTGGCTTATTTCATATTAGATGAACCGATACTCTGGACGCAGGTCCTTGGAGGTACCATCATATTGGGTGGTTTGATGATGTTCTTAAAGGATGAAAAGAAAAGCAAGGAACATAAAGAGGCGCAAGTCTCCGTATAAAAGCAGTAAGTCTCCCGACTTACTGCTTTTATCTAATATGGGTGAAACAAATAGGTGATCCGTGTGAAAATCAAAGCGAAAGTAAAGCTGAATAAAAACGTCGTACCATTCACCTTGCCTTTTTCTCTGCTGAACTTGATGGCTTCATAAAAAGCGGTACTGAATAAGTAAAGGGCCATACTGTAAGAAATGAGTAATCCGATTAATGGCAGATTCATTGCTTCACCTCATGGAAAAAAGATATCTATATATGACTATTTGTGTTTCTTTGGAAATATGCTTCGTTTATTCATAAAACATGGGCATGGCCCGGATGTCAGGGGAGGGGTGTGATAAAGAATATATAGAAGGAAATAGGTGAAAATGTTTTTTTTGAAAAAGTTTTAAAAAACGTATTGCAAACATTTTTAGTACATGGTATATTATTTCTTGTCGCTAAGACAGCAACTTAAACAGCTAACAAGTTGTTAAAAAGAATTTAAAAAAAGTTGTTGACGAAACGTGACAGAATGTGTTACATTATAGAGGTCGCTTCTGAGAGAAACGACACCGAAATTGCTCTTTGAAAACTGAACAAAACAAAGCGCCAACGTTAAATTTTAAGTGAGCACACACTATCAAAAAAGCAAATGAGCAAGTCAAACATTTCTTCGGAGAGTTTGATCCTGGCTCAGGACGAACGCTGGCGGCGTGCCTAAT
>NZ_JBFTMS010000071.1:0-13141 GCF_056397085.1 Peribacillus sp. 05N428
GGCGATAGCGAAGAGGTCACACCCGTTCCCATTCCGAACACGGCAGTTAAGCTCTTCAGCGCCGATGGTAGTTGGGGGTTTCCCCCTGTGAGAGTAGGACGCCGCCAAGCCATTTAAAAAGATCAGCCATCCGGCTGGTCTTTTTTTGTCGTTTCAGGACAGATCTATTCACAAATAGGGTGTTGGAAGGATCAGATGTGGAACCTTTCCGACTTAATCCATTCAAATATTAAAAATGGCACCTTAGCTTGGCTTATTTTAAGGAATTGCACAATGCAAGGGTAATCGTCATTAGGCATGGTTTTCATCAGCTCTGCCCACCATTCTGTTTCATAACGAGCTATTATGCTAAGGTTATAAGAAATCAAATAATGAATCAAAAGTTCAGGTAATGAAAAAGCGGACGAATCTTTATTTAGAGATAGCATGAATTGCCCCTCTTCTAAATTATACCGTATTGGAGATGCGGCATTATGAATAGGAACATCCTCTGTTTTTAAATGCAGTGTTCCAGGAGCTTCCGAAATACTGTAAATTTGATTCGTTTTAGCTTTCAAAAATTCTTCCAATCGACTGCTGGACATTTGATAGCTATCCAATATGGATGAAGGCAATTGAAAACCATTGGAGGAGGGGAGCAGGGCGACGAAATTTTTCTTGGAAATGGGCCATGTAAAGTTTTGCATATCCGGGATTTCTTTCATGAGTGTACCCATGGAAAACTTTTCACCTTCCAGATGCTTGATATGAAATAATTTCTCGGCGATGCAGGTGAAAAGTCCATTTTTTTGCGTTTTCACTTCATCCTTCAGAAATTCATATTGCTGTTTTTTCTTTTTCCTCGTAGTTACCCCATGGGCAAGCATCGAAGTTGATTCCGGATAGTTAGGATCAATCGTGAGCAGACAAGCCTTTAATAATTGGGCGAATCCATAAAATGTCAGGATTGGTTGAATGGAAAGTGGTGCAATGGCTGCCTGATTATAATAAGTTTTAGCATGTTCAAGATGGTAAATAAATGGATAACAATTATCATAACTTTTGATTTCCGCTTCTGCTATTTTTTCTTGTGTGTAACATTTTTGTAAAAAAAGTTGAGAGGAAGATGCGGAAAAAAAAGGTGTATATTTATCGAAATTATCATTGTTTTCAGGCATTGCAGCTATCCTCCAAATTAATAGAATAATCAAACATTTATTTCTCTTCTTGACAGTAGTATGTCCTATTGATAACCTACAAATAATATTTTTAAGCAGGAGGGGAAAATAATGTGGGAAAATAAATTTGCAAAAGAAGGTTTAACCTTTGATGATGTCCTATTAATTCCAGCGAAATCAGAGGTTTTGCCGAAAGATGTCAACCTTCAAGTCAACTTAGCTGAAAACTTAAAGCTCAACCTTCCTATCATCAGTGCAGGAATGGATACCGTGACAGAAGCAGAGATGGCGATTGCCATGGCTCGTCAAGGCGGATTGGGTATCATTCATAAAAATATGTCCATTGAAGCACAAGCTGAACTGGTGGATAAAGTAAAACGTTCAGAAAGCGGTGTAATTACCGATCCATTTTTCTTGACGCCAGATCACCAGGTATTCGATGCAGAGCATTTAATGGGTAAATATCGCATTTCGGGTGTTCCTGTAGTCAACAATATTGAGGATCAAAAACTTGTGGGTATCATTACAAACCGTGATTTGCGATTTATTTCCGATTTTTCCTTGAAGATTTCCAGTGTCATGACTGTTGAGAATCTCGTCACAGCGCCAGTAGGAACTAACTTGGAACAAGCAGAGAAGATTCTTCAAAAGTACAAAATTGAAAAGCTTCCTCTTGTAGACGATAATGGAGTTCTTAAAGGACTTATTACGATCAAGGATATCGAGAAAGTCATTGAGTTTCCGAATTCGGCGAAAGATAAGCAAGGGAGATTGCTTGCTGGTGCTGCAGTCGGAGTGACTAAGGATACAATGAAGCGTGTTGAAATGCTTGTTAAGTCCCATGTCGATGCAATTGTACTTGATACTGCTCACGGTCATTCAGAAGGCGTCCTTGAAATGGTGAAGGAAATCCGCGCGACTTATCCTGAATTGACGATCATTGCCGGTAATGTGGCAACGGCTGAAGGGACGAAAGCATTGATTGAAGCGGGGGCCGATGTAGTGAAAGTGGGAATCGGACCAGGGTCAATCTGTACGACAAGGGTTGTAGCCGGTGTAGGTGTTCCACAAATCACGGCAGTCTTCGATTGTGCAACAGAAGCAAGAAAACATGGTAAAACGATTATCGCTGATGGCGGAATTAAATATTCAGGTGATATCGTTAAAGCGCTGGCTGCAGGCGGACATGCAGTAATGCTTGGTAGTATGCTTGCAGGTGTAACTGAAAGCCCTGGCGAAACGGAAATTTTCCAAGGTCGCCGTTTTAAAGTGTATCGGGGTATGGGATCTGTTGCTGCAATGGAAAAAGGATCTAAAGATCGTTACTTCCAGGAAGATAACAAGAAATTTGTTCCAGAAGGCATCGAAGGGCGCCTTCCATACAAAGGACCTTTATCAGATACCATTTTCCAACTGATTGGCGGCATTCGTTCAGGTATGGGATATTGCGGTACAGCCACATTGGAAGAGTTGAGAGAAAACTCTCAATTTGTCAAAATGACCGGTGCCGGATTAAGGGAGAGCCATCCTCATGATGTCCAAATTACTAAAGAAGCACCGAACTACTCAATGTAATGAATTTAACATATAATCGTCATTAAAATTTATTGTTAAAATAGACAGAGTCTGCGATTACTCTGTCTATTTTTTTTATTTTTTCTGTGATAAACTAGACAAGGTGTCAAGGGATTTACATAAAGTTTCTTCTTTGTTATAGAGATTAGCTTAAAAGTTGGAGGTATTGGAAATTGAAAAAAATCAGCAAGACCCTCATTTTCACTTTTGTTTTTGTTCTTGTTATGTCGCAATTTGCCTATCAACCGGGGGAAGCTGTTGCTGAATCTGATAATTTAGGTTTAAAAGCAGAGGCAGCCATCATAATCGATGGTGAAACAGGACAAATCGTGTATGAAAAAAATGCCGATAAAGTATTAGGGATTGCATCCATGTCTAAAATGATGACCGAGTACATCATAATGGAGTCAATTGAAAATGGGAAAATCAGTTGGGATCAAAAAGTAAAAATAAATAAATATGTACATGACCTTTCAAAAGCACCCAATTTGTCGAATGTTGGGTTAACGGAAGGTGAAGATTATACAGTTAAGGAACTATATCAAGCTATGGCCGTCTATTCAGGAAATGCGGCAACAGTAGCTTTAGCACAGCTAGTTTCCGGAAGTGAAAAGAGCTTCGTTAAGTTAATGAATGAAAAAGCAAAGGAATTAGGCTTGAAAAATCATAAATTCGTTAACGCCAGCGGTTTGAATAACTCCGATTTATTAGGGCAATATCCTTCAGGTGATGAAGATGATGAAAATATCATGACAGCAAAAGATACTGCACTTCTTGCTTATCGTTTAATAAATGATTATCCGGAAGTTTTAAAAATCGCCAGCATTCCTAAATTGAAGTTCCGTGATGGAAAAGAATATCCGAACTTCAACTGGATGCTGCCTGGCCTGATTTTTGAATATAAAGGCGTAGATGGACTAAAGACGGGATCTACCGACTTTGCTGGTTATGGCCATACAGGGACGGTTATCCAGGACGGTCAGCGCTATATCACGGTGGTCATGAAGTCCACTAATAAAAACGAACGTTTTGCAGATAGCACTAAGCTTATGAACTATGCTTATGCAACATTTAAAAAGGAAAAAGTCCTTCCAGCCAACTACCAGGTGAAAGGGAAAGAAACACTTTCAGTAGTGAAAGGCAAGGAAAAAGACGTTAAGATCCAATCTGAAAAAGCAATCGAGCTACTTGTTGAAAATGGTGGGAAAGACAACTATAAAACAGATTTAGTGATCGATAAAAACAAATTGAATGAAGATGGTAAGCTGACTGCACCAATCAAAAAAGGTGAAAAGCTAGGCTACATCACAGTCACTCCTAAAAAAGGAGAAGATTACGGGTACATCAACGGAGATCCAGTTAAGGTTAACGTCGTAGCTGCTGAATCTGTTGAAAAGGCAAACTGGTTCGTATTATCAATGCGGGCGGTTGGCGGATTCTTTGGAGATGTTTGGAGCAGTGTAGCTTCCACTGTTAAAGGCTGGTTTTAAGTTTCGTGTATAAAACGGTTGCGTAATGTATAAAATTATAGTACATTATGGAAAACAATCTGATTATATAAGAAAGCAATGACAGGAAATAGTAACAAGTATTTCTTTCTATAGAGAGCCGGTGGCTGGTGGAAATCGGTGTGAGAGTTTTGTGAATCCCTCCTGGAGCAGAGTATGGAAAGCCTTTTGGGTCAGTAAATACTTTCGGTTAAAAGCCGTTATCGTGATAAGTGGTAGGCGTTTTTCATAGGCCTTCAACTAGGGTGGCAACGCGGGTTAACTCTCGTCCCTTCTTCAGGGGACGGGAGTTTTTTGCGTTCTTTGATAAATCATCAAATACATTAAGGAGGAACTGAAATGTTGGATTTGAAATATGTAAGGAATAATTTTGAAGAAGTGAAGCGTGTATTGCAATTTAGAGGGGAAGATTTAACTGATTTAGGCAAATTCGAGGAACTGGATGTAAAGCGCCGGACCTTGATTGCTGAAACGGAAAAGTTGAAAAGCCAAAGAAATGAAGTTTCACAGCAAGTGGCCATATTGAAACGGGAGAAAAAAGATGCAGATCAGTTGATTGCGGAAATGCGTGAAGTCGGTGACCGTATAAAAGGTTTCGATGATGAGCTTCGTGAAGTGGAAGCACAATTAGAAACATTACTTCTTTCCATTCCTAATATACCGCATGAAAGCGTGCCTGTTGGTGAGACGGAAGACGATAATGTCGAAATCCGTAAATGGGGGGAGTTACCTGAATTCAAGTTTGAACCGAAACCACACTGGGATGTAGCTGGAGATCTAGGCATCCTGGATTTTGAACGGGCAGCAAAAGTGACTGGAAGCCGATTTGTATTTTATCGGGGCCTTGGTGCTCGATTAGAGCGTGCACTAATTAGCTTTATGTTAGACCTTCATGTTGAGGAACACGGATATGAAGAAATGCTGCCACCATATATGGTGAACCGTGCAAGCATGACCGGGACAGGTCAATTGCCAAAATTCGAAGAGGATGCTTTCCGTATTGAAAGTGATGATTACTTCTTGATTCCTACAGCTGAAGTGCCGGTGACAAATTTCCATCGTGATGAAATCATGAGCACGGACGATCTGCCGATAAGCTATGCGGCATACAGTGCTTCATTCCGTTCAGAGGCAGGATCTGCGGGTCGTGATACGCGCGGGCTAATTCGTCAGCACCAGTTCAATAAAGTTGAACTAGTGAAGTTCGTGAAGCCGGAAGATTCATATGCAGAGTTGGAAAACCTCACAGGTCATGCCGAAAAGGTCCTCCAATTGCTGGGTCTTCCATACCGAGTGCTAAGCATGTGTACGGGAGATCTTGGTTTCACAGCTGCTAAAAAGTATGATATCGAGGTTTGGATCCCGAGCTATGGAACGTACCGCGAAATTTCTTCTTGCAGTAACTTTGAAGCATTCCAGGCTAGACGGGCCAATATTCGCTTCAGGCGTGATGCAAAAGGCAAACCGGAACACGTCCATACCCTAAATGGATCAGGCTTGGCAATCGGCCGTACAGTCGCTGCCCTTTTGGAGAATTACCAGCAGGAAGATGGCAGTGTTATCATTCCTGAAGTATTACGTCCATATATGCGCGGTGCGGAAGTCATTAAACCGTAAGTCAAAGGGAATCAGCTTCTGGTTAAAGAGGCTGATTCCCCTTTTTATCAAAGTTTGAAAATTATTTTAAAAAAACTTTATAGAGGGCTTGACTTTGATTTTGATTCCATGTAATATAATAAATGTTGATACGGAGGTATACCCAAGTCCGGCTGAAGGGATCGGTCTTGAAAACCGACAGGGGAGTCAAATCCCGCGGGGGTTCGAATCCCTCTACCTCCTCCATAACTTATTAATAACCACAGCGCATAAATTGGATATCGATGAATTCCGTTACAGTTATGTAACGGAATTTTTGTTTTCTAATATATTAAAAAACCACCGGATAACCGGTGGTTTTTCTGTTTTACACATTTCGCAACAACTTGGTTTGCTCCATATATTCGGCAATCCGTTTTATAAGAGGTTCGATACTTGCTTCATCCTGCATAAGATCATATTCGTTTATATTTAATCGAAGGACAGGGCAGGCGTTGAATTGATCGATCCATTCTTCGTAACGGCCGTGCATTTCCTGCCAATATTCAATTGGGGTATGCTGTTCCATTGGACGGCCGCGCTCTTGGATCCGGTTGAGGATATCATCGAGCGAACCTTCGAGATAGATAAGTAAATCAGGGTGCGGGAAGTATGGCGTCATTACCATGGCATTGAAAAGGCTTGTATACGTTTCGTAGTCCACCTCATTCATCGTGCCTTTTTCATAATGCATTTTTGCAAATATCCCGGTGTCTTCATAAATGGAACGGTCTTGGATAAAACCGCCGCCGTATTCAAAGATTTTTTTTTGCTCTTTAAATCGTTCAGCGAGGAAATAGATTTGCAGGTGGAAACTCCAACGATTAAAATCATCGTAAAATTTATCCAGGTAGGGGTTCGTATCAACCTTCTCAAATGATGTCCTGAATTGAAGGGCATCGGCTAACGCATTGGTCATGGTCGATTTTCCTACGCCAACCGTCCCTGCTATCGTAATGACGGCGTTGTTTGGAATATTATATTTCTTTCGTAAGTTCATTTGACTTTACTCCTTTGTGCAGGGCATTCTCTATTTGGCTTATTATCGTTTTCAAATCATCCTTGTTCCCGACAAAATCCAGCTCATCTCCGTTGAATGTAAGAACAGGGATGTCAGGGTGCTGTTTCTCGAATGTTTCCATGAATGTTCGATAATCCGCGGATAACTGCTCTAAATAAATGGAGGATATATTTTCTTCGATTTCACGACCTCTTTTACCGATTCGGGAGAGAAGAGTATCAAGGCTTGCGTTTAAATAAATCACCATATTAGGTTTAGGCATATCCCGTGTTAAAATATTGAATATCTCAAGGTACTTATTGTATTGTTCGTTCTTTAACGTTCTTTCAGCAAATATCAAGTTCTTGAATATATGATAATCAGCCACTACGGCTTGGTCATTAGTAAGATACTTTTTTTCGATATCATCCAATTGTTTATAACGGTTACATAGAAAAAACATTTCTGTTTGAAAGCTCCACTCATCAATATCTTTATAGAATTTCCCAAGAAATGGATTTTCATCGACAATTTCCCTTAATAATGAAATTTGAAAATGATCTGCGATAACTTTTGCAAGTGATGTTTTTCCCACGCCGATTGGACCTTCGACAGTGATAAATGGGGTGGATTTCATCCAATCTGTCCTCCTTCATGAGGTATCAAGCTAAAATTCCCGGTCATAGGATTTTCGCCAAGAGATATTGTATCACAGACTTGGGACTTTAGTGACATTTTTGTCAGGTTGATAAAGAAAGAGAATGAAAGAGTGTTAATTGGGGAGGTATGTAGATTAATGCCTTGTTCGATTGAATGCTTACATGTCTTCACCTTGTTTTATGGATGCCTTGAGAACATGGTTCATCATTTTTAATGCGTAATGATTATCTTCCTTTGATGCAGAAGCTATGCAATCCTTCGGAATCCATAATTTATATTCCCGCATATAGGCATCATTGGCCGTGAATAGCACGCAGATGTTGCCAGCTATGCCAGTAATAATCAGGGTATCCACGTTTAATCGTTTAAGCAATGTATTGAGTGCCGTCCCATAAAATGCGGAATGCTTCGGCTTGATGAGAAAAAACTCGTCCTGTTGAGGTTTTATTCTTTCGATTAATGAGGCATTACCTTCATTTTTACATGTATCAATGATTTTATCGAAGTCAGCCTGCCATAAATCATAATGATCATTGATATAGATGATTGG
The DNA here is from genome assembly GCF_056397085.1 of Peribacillus sp. 05N428. NCBI lineage: Bacteria > Bacillati > Bacillota > Bacilli > Caryophanales > Bacillaceae > Peribacillus > Peribacillus sp. 05N428. Next base: position 8,086 of record NZ_JBFTMS010000071.1, read on the forward strand.
AAAACCTTTTTCTTTCATTTGCTTCTTTAATTTCAAGATCGGATCGACGATAAGTTTCGTATGTGCAAGGAGCATATTCCCGTATTTGAAGTCAAAGTCATTGATCATATCAATGATAAGCAATGCAAAAGAAGGCGATTCAGGTCGATTCATGGTATATCCTCCTGTATTGTGAGAATTTACTTGCAGCACATATGTCGAATGCGTTACTATTCACAAGTAGTATGACCTTTATTTTGTCTTATATTTGTCTGTTTACTCCTATTTAATATGAGGGGGTTTTTTTTTGAAGGATGATGTTCATTACATGAATTTAGCCTTAGAGGAAGCAAAAAAGGCGCGGCAATTGAATGAAGTGCCGATTGGCGCTTTAATCGTAATAGATGATCAAGTTATTTCGACGGGGCATAACCTGAGGGAAACGGAACAGAATGCGACGGCACACGCGGAGCTCCTTGCAATCAATGAGGCTTGCCGTGCTACTGGCAGTTGGCGTCTTGAAGATGCGACATTATATGTAACGCTGGAACCTTGCCCGATGTGTGCCGGTGCCATCTTGCAATCAAGGGTGAAAAGGGTCGTTTTTGGAGCGCATGATCCAAAGGCTGGCTGTGCAGGCACATTCATGGATTTACTTCGAGATGAACGATTTAACCATCAATGTGATGTAACCAGCGGTGTATTGGGGAAAGAGTGCGGCTGGATATTGACTTCTTTTTTTAAAGAGCTAAGGGATAGAAAGAAAACGTTGAAAAGAGAGCAGGCACTCAAGATTGCCGAAGAAAATAAATAAGTGAAAAACGAATGTTGAAGATGAGTCTTTGCTTCATTTGGTAAATTTGGAATTGAACTGTCCAAGAACAACACTTGCGTTTTTTTTGTTACCTTAGTATAATGAATTATGCGTCGACATGACGCTATGAAATTGGTATTACTTTTGCCGTGCTAGACGGGGAGGTAGCGGTGCCCTGTACTCGCAATCCGCTCTAGCGAGGTTGAATCCCTTCTCGAGGTTAGCATTCTGTAGGGCCTGCCTTAAGTAAGTGGTGTTGACGCCCGGGTCCTGCGCAATGGGACTCCATGAACCATGTCAGGTCCGGAAGGAAGCAGCATTAAGTGGAAGTTCTCATGTGCCGCAGGGTTGCCTGGGCCGAGCTAACTGCTTAAGTAACGCTTATGGTTGCTAATCGACAGAAGGTGCACGGCAGTTATTTTACATAAACAAAAAACTCATTCGTATCGGGTGGGTTTTTTTTTATGCCAAGAAGGTAAAGTGCTTGGTGTTTTTGAAAAAAATGAGGCAATGATGAAATTTCATTTTAGACTTTGATATTAAGGAAATCAGTAATGTATAATAAACAAGATGGAGAAAAGAAGGAGGGATTTCCGTGGGGTATCAAGCATTATACCGGGTATGGCGGCCGCAACAATTCATTGATGTAGTCGGGCAGGAACATGTGACGAAAACGTTGCAGAATGCTTTGGTCGGGCAAAAGGTTTCACATGCCTATTTATTTTCCGGTCCACGTGGAACAGGGAAAACAAGTGCTGCCAAAATTTTAGCAAAAGCAGTGAATTGTGAGCATGCCCCGACAAGTGAGCCCTGTAACGAATGTGCTACCTGCCGCGGAATCACCGATGGCTCCATATCAGATGTTATAGAAATTGATGCAGCATCCAATAATGGTGTCGAGGAAATCCGTGACATTCGTGATAAGGTCAAATATGCACCTAACGCGGTTACATATAAAGTTTACATCATTGATGAGGTACATATGCTTTCACAAGGGGCGTTCAATGCGCTTTTAAAGACATTGGAAGAACCTCCGAAGCATGTGATTTTCATATTGGCGACGACTGAGCCCCATAAGATTCCACTAACGATCATTTCCCGTTGCCAAAGGTTTGATTTTAAACGGATCCAGCCTCAAGATATAGTTGGCCGGATGTCACAAATCATTGCAGAAACAGGTGTTTCTTGTGATGAACAAGCCCTGCATATCATTGCGAGGGCAGCCGAAGGCGGGATGCGGGATGCACTAAGCCTTCTTGATCAAGCGATATCCTTCAGTTCGGAGACGGTTTCAGTGGAAGATGCATTGACTGTCACCGGATCTGTTTCGCAAGCGTTTTTAAGCCGGCTGGCAAAAGCTATATATGATAAAGAAGTAGCGGTGGCACTTGAAGTCCTTGAAGAATTGCTGGCCATGGGAAAAGACCCGGCTAGGTTCATAGAAGACATGATTTATTACTTCCGTGACATGCTGTTGTTTCAAACGGCACCGGCACTGGCAGAATCCTTCGAGCGTGTTTTGATAGATCCCCAATTCAAGGAATTGGCAGAAGTGATTTCTTCTGAATCGATTTACTCCATAATTGAAAGCTTCAATCAAACACAGCAGGATATGAAATGGACAAATCATCCAAGGATTTTCCTTGAGGTGGCACTTGTGAAGTTATGTAATGAGCAAAGGCCAAATCAAATTGATAACGGGCAGCTTCAACAGCTGCAGCAGAAAATAGAAGATTTAGAGAAGAAATTACTCGAAATGCAGAAAAACGGCATTCCGGCAGCCATGGCAGAAAAACCTGCAGAGCAGGCTAAGGCGCAAAGGGCCGTTAAAAAGTCATATAAAGCACCTGCCGGAAAAATCAATCAAGTTTTGAAACAAGCTACAAAGCCAGGTCTTAATGCTGTGAAAAGTAAGTGGGGGGAAGTGCTTGAACAGTTAGGTCAGCAAAACCAAAAGTCATTGGCAGCTTTATTAACGGAGGCGGAACCTGTTGCTGCGTCAACTGAAGCTTTTGTGGTAAAATTCAAATATGATATTCATTGTCAAATGGCAATGGAAAATAACCGTTTCGTGGAAGTGATAGCCTCGATCATGCAGCAATTGACCGGACACCGAATGGAGATAGCTGGAGTTCCGGAAAGCCAGTGGCAAAGGTTGCGGGAGGACTTCATCTCAACACAGCAGTTCGACGGTCCAGAAGAAACGGAATCAAAAGAAGAAGACCCCTTTATAGCAGAGGCTAGAAAATTAGTCGGCGATGATTTACTTGAAATTAAAGAATAATTGGAGGTAAGGAAAATGGGTATGCGCGGCGGTAATATGCAGAACATGATGAAACAAATGCAAAAGATGCAAAAGAAGATGGCAGAGGCACAAGAAGAATTAGGTGAAAAAAGGGTTGAAGGAACTGCCGGCGGCGGAATGGTAACGGTCATCGTGACTGGACATAAAGAAATAGTCGATGTAGTCATCAAACCGGAAGTTGTCGATCCGGATGATATCGATATGCTTCAGGATTTAGTGTTGGCTGCCACTAACGATGCTTTGAAAAAGGCGGAAGAACTGACAAACCAAACGATGGGACAATTCACTAAGGGAATGAACCTTCCGGGTATGTTTTAAGCAAGTTCAAAAGAAACTTCCTTTCAGGGGGTTTCTTTTGAAATTTTTAGGAGGAATTCGATGCATTATCCAGAACCAATTTCCAAGCTCATTGACAGTTTTATGAAATTGCCGGGGATTGGTCCTAAAACGGCTGCTCGATTAGCCTTTCATGTATTAAGCATGAAGGAAGATACTGTTTTGGATTTTGCAAAAGCACTTGTTAATGCTAAGCGGAATCTTATGTATTGCTCAGTCTGTGGTCATATTACAGATCAAGATCCCTGCTATATTTGCGAAGATCAAAAGAGGGACAGAAGTTTGATCTGTGTGGTTCAGGACCCGAAAGATGTTATAGCTATGGAAAAGATGAGAGAGTTCAATGGTTTATACCATGTACTGCATGGCAGTATTTCCCCGATGGACGGAATCGGTCCGGAAGATATAAATATTCCTGATTTATTAAAGCGCCTGCAAGATGAAACAGTGCTGGAGGTAATTTTGGCTACTAATCCTAACATTGAAGGTGAAGCGACAGCCATGTATATTTCCCGGTTGCTTAGACCATCAGGCATCAAAGTGACCCGAATTGCCCACGGACTTCCTGTTGGCGGAGATTTGGAGTATGCGGATGAAGTGACGCTATCAAAAGCAATAGAAGGAAGAAGAGAAATATAAGATAGCTGGGAGGACTTCACTTGTTCTTTCGTAAAAAAAAGAAACTTCGGAATGAATTCAATGATTCATTAATCGAAGAGCTTGAACAATTGAAATGGAATTGGCATAATCAAAAATCATTACTTGAAAAAAGCGTTGATCCATCTGAGGAAGTAATCGCCCAAACGAGACTGGCGGAAGTGAAATATTTCTACTTATTCAGGGAAGTTAAAAGAAGGAATGTTCGCTTAAAAAGATGATAAGGAAATGGCTGTGAAGGATAAGTTTGTTCCTCATGGCCATTTTTTTCGGTTCTTAATCCAGCGTTTCCTTCATATAAGTTTAGTACAAGCTTGCGGGGAGGAATGAGTTTGGAACCAGTTGTCTTTGTTGCCATAGTTGGCGGCTTGATTTTAATGCTCCTCATTATCGGGGCGCCATTAAGACCTGTCCGGTTTATAGGGCAGGGCATTATAAAGGTCATTATCGGTGCAGCATTTTTGTTCTTTTTGAATACACTTGGGAATCAGGCGGGCATTCATGTCCCCATCAACCCTGTTACCTCGGCAGTCGCCGGCCTGCTTGGAATACCGGGAGTTGCCGCATTGGCGGCCATTGGTTATTGGATCATTTAAAGGATAGTGCGTCGAAGTCATCTTATGAAAACCTCATGGATATCTCCTTGGGGTTTTTATCATGCTATAGTTTTTTTTAAAAAAACTAATTTAACCATTGACGATTAATAATCAACCTGATAATATATTAGGAGTCGCCAATAACGACATCATACATTGCTTAACCGAAAAACAATATGAAAATAGTTGTTGACATCAGGTTTGGTAAATGATAAGATAATAAAGTCGCTTACGAAGTAACGACGATAAATCGCTCTTTGAAAACTGAACAGAACAAAGCGCCAACGTTAAATTTTAAGTGAGCACACACTATCAAAAAAGCAAATGAGCAAGTCAAACATTTCTTCGGAGAGTTTGATCCTGGCTCAG
>NZ_JBFTMS010000072.1:0-11762 GCF_056397085.1 Peribacillus sp. 05N428
CAGAGGGGAGTCCCCTCTGCTTTAGAGCATTATCTAAAAGTACACACTGTAATATAAATTGAAACGCCGTATACGCGAACCGTACGTACGGTGTTGTGAGAGGGGCGAAAATAATACATTTATTTTCCCTCTACTCGATTATGCAACTAAAAGGGCAGGTTGTTGGAGAAGGAACTATTTTGAACGATCTAGAAATAAAGACTATAAAGAAAAGATAATGAGGTGTTTGTATAGAAAAGATACCTGTTAAAACGATTAAGAAGATAGAAGAAGACATTGAAAAAAATGATTTAGGGAAAGCAAGGGATAGGCTACATGGGTTAATTTCGACCTATCCTAATGAGTTAGAACTGCGCAGAAAGCTGGGGGACATCTATTTTGCATTGAAATACCCTTCAATGGCAGGTCGTTATTGGTATTTAGAAAAGAATAAGACATCAGAGATGGTAAAAGCGTGTATTTTGTTCGAAAAATCTATGGGAAACGATCCTTTCAGAATAGCACGAGCTCTGAAATTTAAAGGTGATAGTGAAATTTTAATAAAACTGGAATTGGATCAGGTAATTTCGCCTATACAAAATAAAGTGAAAGAGAGTCTGCTGGAACAACCTGACGATCTATTAAAAGATAATTTGGTTAGTTTGGGTTGCTTCTCAATAATCATATTAACAATTCTCTTTGCATTAGTCGGAGTTTACGCTTTTTTCACCTGGATTTTTTGATCCGTAATCTTGCTTTATAAGAGAGTTTTATAGTACTTTTTCTTTACCTAACGGGTGCGTTACTTTTTTTAATTCTGGCTGCCATCGCTGGCAGTCTTTTTAGGAGCAGGTTAGTTGAACGATAAAGATAAAAATCATTCTATATGGAATGTTTTTTATCTTTATCATAATTCGGTGATGTACTAGGTTGTGTTAATACGCGGTCTAATACTTTTTCAGTAAATGGCATAAAGTAATTGAGTATCAGCCCGCCTAAACAAACGGTTAATAAAGTTCCAACGCCAATTGGTCCATTTGAAATCATTGCCATTATCAAGAATGCGAGGTAAATGACTGTTCTCGAAAAAAATATATTTGTTTTCGTTAATTCTTGTATGATTAATGTTAATCGGTCAACTGGAATCGGTGCAAAATTTGTGTGTAAATATGTTGCCGTTCCTAATCCTATAACAACCAAGCCGATTCCAAAACAAATAACTTTGCTGTACCATAGTTCAGGTGTTATCAAATCGTGCAATAAAAAAAGCCACATATCAATCCCGATCCCCGTTATAAATGCTGTTAACAACCCCAAAACTTCTGGTCTTTGCCTTTTTAAAAATGAATTAAAACATATCATGATCAAAGCTATTATGACTTCCCAACTTCCCACAGTAAGCCCCGCATTTATGGATAGTCCCACCAAAAGTGCATCAAATGGTGAAGTCCCAAGATCTGATTGTATAGTGAAAGAAATACCAAGGGTTAATACTAAAATTCCTAATACATAAAAAACATATTTCACTATACCGCCCCCTTTATTTTTTTGTTGCAAACGCAACAAAATTAAGTTAAATTTAATATAGGTCATTTTTATTGCATTTGCAACAAAAATACGTGCTGAGGAGTTCATTATGAAGGAAATTCTTCGTGAAATTGGAATGATAGCAAGGGCATTAGATTCCATAAGCAATATCGAATTTAAAGAACATGACCTTACAAAAGGGCAGTATTTGTACCTTGTGCGAATATGTGAAAACCCAGGAATCATTCAGGAAAAGTTAGCTGAGATGATAAAAGTAGATCGAACAACAGCAGCTCGTGCTATAAAAAAACTTGAAATCAATGGCTTTATTGAAAAGAAAGAAGATAAACACAACAAAAAAATTAAAAAGCTCTTTCCAACGGAGAAAGGAAAAAATGTTTATCCTTTTATAAAAAGAGAAAATGATTACTCCAATATCGTTGCATTAGAGGGATTTTCGGAAAGAGAAGTAGTAACCATTTCCGATCTTCTTCACAGAGTAAGAAAAAATGTAGAAAAAGACTGGGAATTTGTAAAAAAGGGAAACAAGAGAAATTATTGATTATTATAAAGGAGCGGCATATTTAAATGACTGCAAATATTAAAAAGTGTACCCTAGACGATTCGCGCATTCTCCAAGAAATTAGTTATGAAACATTTTATGAGACATTTAAGCATCAGAATTCACCCGAAAATATGAATGCCTATTTGGAAAGGGCATTTAACTTAAACCAAATAGAAAAAGAATTATCCAATATTTCTTCGCAATTCTTTTTTGTTTATTTTAATAATGAAGTCGCTGGATATTTAAAGGTCAATACCAATGATGCTCAGACTGAAGAAATGGGTGATGATTCACTTGAAGTCGAGCGGATTTATATAAAGAACAAATTTCAAAAACATGGGCTGGGTAAATATCTTTTAAATAAAGCAATGGACATTGCGATGGAACGTAATAAAAAGAAAATCTGGCTGGGCGTATGGGAAAAAAATGAAAATGCCATTGGTTTTTATAAGAAAATTGGGTTTGTTCAAACTGGAGCCCACTCTTTTTATATGGGTGATGAAGAACAAACGGACTTTATAATGACCAAAACACTCATATAATTTATCTTGAAAGGTGCATCATTGATAAATAATGAAGGAAATCCAAATTCAAACAAATGGCAGAGCTGATGGAAAAGAGAGTAAAAAATAACATATAAGCCCACCTTTATTTAACACTCAGGTTCAATAATTTTGGATGGTACTGCACGAACGGTTAAAAACGAATTGGAACTCATTAGAACTAATTATTCACTTTATTATTTACCCGAATTACATGACGGATACATGCTACAGCCGGTTTTATTCGGAGTATATTTCTTCTTTCAGATCTCATACTAAAGATAAGAAGGAGGGGTATACATGGCAAAACGAACAAAGAAAAATGATGCAGATCAAAAAAACAAACAAGGGTTTGATTCAAGCAAAACTGATTCTGAATTCTCTAAGGAATTCGGCAGTGCAAATGCTAATCAAGCACATAAAAATAAAGCAAAAAAAGAAAAAGCATCTAAAAATCAAGGTGAGTGGAAAGGCATGCATTGATGCCTGCTTGAGTACGCTTATCGTGCTTCAAACTTTTTACTTAACTTTATGTAAAGGAGCTTATTTAGATGACTCAATCCAAGCGACAACAAGAACGCCAATGGAAAGATCGTAAACAATCGCAGAATCCACATGGTAAGGTCCCTTCATTTGAACAATTAGCTGAAGATACGGGCAAAAATGAATCTGAAACTAAGTAAAACGGTTCTCTTTTCGTTACCTAAAAGGCCATAATCATCGATGATTATGGTCTTTTTAGGTTTTTATATATGAGCTGGATTTTTAGAATGATTCGTATGTATCCCCTTAAGTACATACTGTAAAAGACAAAGACTACATAAAAATGCGGATTATTACAAAACCTTTTAGTAAGGAGTTTTTTGGAAGGGGGGGGAAGATCAGATATATGTTTTCATTACGGGGAGATGCTCATAAAGTTTATCTTCAATTAAAAAAAGCCTCATACAAAGACCGATCTTTCAAAGGGATGAAAAAACTGATTGAAGTGGAAGAAATTCAAAATTTTTATAGTTCGATTGATAGCGATACGTTAAAAAAAGTTTATTATTGTATGATAAAAGAGAAAAACGGATCGGGGATCATTCCTATTATAATATCCTCTGGGCCTTGGCTTTTTCTTCTGTTTTCAAATCAATTGCAAGATTTCCTTTTTAAAGATGGGAGTTTGCTTTGGGTCGTCTTTAGTATAATATATATTTCGATTCTTTCCATAAGTGTGTTTCTTCACTTTCATGAAAGATCATGGTCTTTTGTTCATATTGAAATCATTCAAGAAATTTTACATGATCGAAAAGGGATAAGGGAAAAGGCATGAGGTTCCCTCAATTTTTCGGAGGATATTTGTCTGTAAACTCAGCGATTCTTTAATAAGAATCGCTTTTCTTATTGAACTAATAGGACAGGTTACTTTAACAAAAGTCATGTAAAATATAATGAAAAAGCGTGTAGTAGAGGAGTCAGAAAATAATATGGAATGTTTATGTGAACAAAAAGAAACATATGAGTTGAAAGTTGAAGGGGATGTTGGGGCGGACCCTATATGGTGCAATCAATGTGGTTGTAACTTGGATATAGATGACCTTCCGATTTCAGATACGTTAACTACTGAATTGATTGAATGGGTAAATAGGTATGGTGAATGGATTGATTGGGATGAAGATAAATTGCTTCCTAATGGGATTGAACTTGAAGAAGAACACAATAAACAAGGATTAACTTTAACGGAAAAAACAGAGAAAGAACTTGAAGGGAAATATAGAATTAAATTTTCACCTTCGATAATGGCAAGAATGTATGCAAATAAAGATCATTAACCCTTATTCCACGGAGCAGTCTTTAAGGCAGCTTTTTCTTCATGCAAATATCAGGGGCAGGGGAGTTCATGAAGGACAAATGGAAGTTTATATCGAAATTAATGAAGTAAGAGTTTAATTAATGGTAAAAGAGGGATAACAATGACTGTTTCATTCAACCCCGTTTCCAAAGATGAAAAGCATATTCTTCAGAATTTATATTCCCTTTATTTACATGACCTTTCGGAGTTTACCGAGGGTTTAGACATATCAACAGATGGTTCATTTGAATTTGATTCATTCGAATTAATTTGGAAGGAGGAAGGATTAACCCCATACTTTTTGAAAAAAGATATGAAAATTGCAGGGTTTTTATTACTGTTAGAAAGGCCGTTTTTAAATAAGGACTATGATTACAGCATTAATGATATTTTCATTTTGAAAAAATATAGAAGAAAAGGTGCTGCAATATCATTATTAAAGGAATTGTTTAAACAAAAAAAAGGTAATTACTTTGTTGTTCAATTAGCCAATAATATCCCTGCTGTTATTTTTTGGAGAAAGATTTTCAGTGAGCTAAATATAGATTTTGAAGAAAAAAAGCAAATTGTCGATAATGAAGAATGTTTGGTTCAATCCTTTCAAATTTAAACAGATAAACAACGGGTGCGTTGGCTGAACATGGAGCTGTCTTTAAGGCAGCTTTTTCTTATGGCAACTATCGGGGCAGGTTGGTGTAACTGTAGTGTTACAAAAAAGATTGATCATTTAGAATAAAGTTCGATAATTTATATTAAAGCTTGATAAAAATAACCTCTTTGGATTCTCAACCGTAAGAGGTTATTTTTTAGTTATGCTATTTATTGAGTTTGTGGTTTCTGTTGATAGTTTTTAAATTTCAATCGTGTATATGAAATAATGCCGGACAATAAGAAGAAGCTGATAATCGTTCCTTCACGAATATTGATTGGTAAATTGTATAGTAGTGATATTGTTATTGATAGAATAATGGAGAATAAATCGACACAATATCTGTATTGAGAGAAAGGGCGTTTTGTTAATTCAGCTATTCGTAAACATAAACTTTCAATAGGAAAAGGAATAATATCTAATGATAAAATAATGCCTGTTGTTCCACCGGCTAGTATCGCACCGAAAATAAATAGTCCGATTCTTACTAAATAATTCTCTACGTAAATCGTACCGAAAATAGTATAGAGGAAAAAATTAATAACCATTCCAAAGAACAAGCTGGAAATGAACATCAAAGTGAATTTTCTAAAATCCTTTTTTTCGCATAGGCAGATATAACCGAATAGAAAAATGAGATTTGCAATGAATGTAATTGTGCCAACTTTGATGGAAGTCCATTCAGATATTGATAAATTCATCGCATTAAAACTGCTGACACCAACATCAGCTTTTAATGTAAGACTAATGCCAATAGCACTTACTATATAGAGTAGAATCGATTGAATTACTTTTTTCATGATTATTCCTCTAATAAGTCCATTATTTGCATTAAATTTGGTATCGTATATGTGCTCTTAGGTGAACATGATTTAGGCATGCTTCTTTTAGGGTTAAACCATACACAATCAATTCCGACATTGATAGCTCCTTGAATATCCGATGTTAAACGATCACCTATCATTAAAAATTCTTCTTTACTGCTTGTATGCAGGGCATCAAAAATATAGTAAAAGAATTGGGGATTCGGTTTTTCATAACCAATTTCTTCGGAGATAAAAAGTTGTTCAAAATATCCTTGTAGCTTGGCACCTAATAATCTTTTTCTTTGAGTCTTTCCTACACCGTTTGTTCCAATATATAATTTATAATCTTGCTTACTTAAAGCATTTAATAATTCATGTGCATGGGTGATGGCCTTATGTCCTTGGTTTAAATGCTCACGGTACATAGCTTCAACTTTTGCTCCGTTTTCATCTATTTGAAATTCCTTCAAAAAAAGTGAAAAACGCGTTGTCAGCACTTCTTCACGAGAAATCAAGCCTTCCTCTAATTGATGCCATAATCCATCATTAATGCGCTTATAACATGCAATTGTTTGTTTGTTATAGGGCAACTCGTACAGCGTAATAATTTGTTTTAAAGCCTTTTCTTCTGAATCTTGAAAATCAAGTATCGTATCATCTAAGTCAAAAATAATATGTTTGTATTTGTTCATTCCTATCCACCTCTTGGTAGTAATATATCGAAAGTAACAATATAATAATAGGAGATATCTCATATTGAGGTGATAAAATGGAAAAAATCAATTTGAAGGATTACGCTGAAAATTTTGTGGATATATATAATGATATTCAAGAAACTTTTCCGAAAGCAGTTTTACATCAGGCTTTTATTTGTAAGTTTTCTTCAAATGAATATATAGTGCGCTTTGATGAAGATATTCAGTACTTATTTTTATTATTGGATGGGCGGGCAAAAATATATATAGTACACGAAAATGGAAAACGTGCGCTGATTCAGTTTCTAAAGAAAGATGATTTTATTGGTGAATTATCCTTGATTGAGGTGGAAAAGAATTTAAAAGATGTTGTGGCTATAAATGACTGCACTTGCTTAGCGGTTCCATTGGCTTCATCGAAAGAGCATCTGTTAAATGACAATCGTTTCCTCCATAATTTATCAAAATATTTAGGTGATAAATTACTTAAAAGAACGGATCATTACACAGATATGCAGGATTATGAATTCAAAAATCGATTGGCCAAATATATTCTTCAAATAGAAAACAATGGATGCTTTCAAGAGAAGCATACCGAAACAGCAGAATACGTGGGGGTAAGCTATCGACATTTATTATACACACTTAACCAATTCCATGAAGAAGGATTATTAGAAAAAAAAGGAAGGAAATATTATATCATTAATAGAGAAAAGTTAGAAAGATTGAGTTCAAAAAAGGATTAATTTAGTATGATTTGATAACTTGAAATATAAACAAGTTGTTACACTTTTTTCTTATCACAGAAACGGATACTGCTTTGCTAATATAAAAGATTTTGATCCATTAATTGTACAGTGGAAGAAAACAATCCTGAAGAAACTAAACGAATAAAGAAATGCTTGGCGGTACCCCTAGGTTAAAGTTAAAGGATAACATTGTGATATGTAACAAATGTGTTGGGTATTATTGGGTATTTATAATTCTTTACTAATCGTTCTAAAAAGGGTATTATTTAATCATGGTTTGAAATTCATGTGTTTATTTTAGAACGTTCATTCTATAATGGATTATGACGATTGTTTTTGTTAGTATTGGTTCATGGATTTTTTAAAGGAGAAAATAAAATGGCTAGAAGTAAAGAGTTTGACGAAAAAGCTGTATTAAGAAAAGCAATGGAGCTTTTCTGGGAACAGGGTTATGAAAAAACATCCATGCAAGATTTGGTGGATCATATGGGAATACACCGCAGGAGTATATATGATACATTTGGTGACAAGCGTTCATTGTTTTTAGCTTCCCTTAATCACTATGAAGAGCTCATCGTCAATGAGATGGAAAGCATAATTAGTAGCACTTCATCCATTAAACAGACGATACGTGATGTGTTTATTTTCGTACTGAATTCCATTGAACAATACCCAAAAGGTTGTCTATCAGTAAATGCAGCCATAGAATTATCTTTACTGGACAAAGAAATTGGACGCATAGTTACAAATATGTTTAACCGTACTGAAGATATGTTTAATAACCTTATAAAACGGGGCCAGATTAGTGGAGAGCTATCAAAAGAAATCGATTCTGATAACACATCTCGTTTCTTACACAACAATTTGGTAGGTATAAGAGTACTAATAAAAACTAATTACAATAAAAAAGAATTAGAAGGCATCATCACTCTAGCACTTTCAGTGTTGGACTAGCTTTCTTTTTTTTACCCTTTCTAGAACGTTCATTCTAAAAATAACATGAAACAAACCATCATAATGCATACTTATAAAACCGTTTTTAAATTTCTAAGGAGGAACACAATAATGACTAACTTTAAAATACCAACAGAATCAGAATTTATTGAAGCAGATGGAACTCGATACGCATATAGAAAATTTGGTATACAAGATGGTATACCAGTAGTATTTCTTGTTCACTTTAGAGGAACGATGGAAAACTGGGATCCAAACATGCTTGAACCTATTGCAAATACACGCCCAGTAATCTTGTTTGACAATAAAGGGGTTGGTGAGACCGATGGACTAACGCCTACTACAATTGCTGATATGGCAAAAGATACAGCAACATTTATAAAAACTCTTGGATTAGAACAAGTTGACATTCTTGGTTTTTCCATTGGTGGCATGGTTGCACAAGAGCTAGCTCTACAAGAGGGAGATTTAGTAAGAAAAATTATTATGGCAGGTACTTCGCCTGAATCTGGTATTAATCCAAATCCAGAGATTTTTGAAAGAATGAATCGTCACGGCGGAACGGAAGAAGATGGAATAAATGATTTTATGTTCTTTTTCTACGGACGAACCGAAACAAGTAAATCTGCAGGAATGGCTTCACTACAAAGAATTTTTAATCAGAAAAAAGTAAACAGTTCAGAACAAGTAAAAGAGGCACAATTACAAGCCATTGCAAAATGGGCTAAACAAAAATCCAATCATGATTATGAATGGTTACAAAACATCAAACACCCTGTACTTGTTACTAATGGTGTTAATGATGTGATGGTACCGACTAAAAACAGTTATATCTTAACAGAGAAATTACCCAAAGCACAGCTGATTATATATCCTGATTCTGGTCACGGGCACCTGTTTCAATTTCCAGAACTATTTGCAGAACACGTAAATTCATTCCTTGATTCTAATTCTTATTAAAAAGGAGTATTCATATGAGCAGATTATTTGAAAAATTTCGTATCGGAAACATTGACTTGAAAAATCGTATAGGAATGGCTCCGATGACTAGAAGTAGAGCTTTACCAGATGGTACGCCGAGCGATCTAATAGCAGAGTACTATGGTCAGCGTGCTTCAGTCGGTTTAATTATAAGCGAAGGAACCCAACCTTCAGATGATGGGCAAGGTTACACTAATACACCTGGAATTTATACAGAAAATCATATTAAAGGGTGGAAAAAAGTAACTTCTAAAGTTCATGGTGAAGGCGGTCATATTTTTGTTCAGCTTATGCATGTGGGACGTGTATCACATCCTGATAACACACCTCATCACCGCCAAGCAGTTGCACCGTCAGCTATTGCACCTGGTGTAGAAATTTTCACGGCAGAAGGAATGAAAGAAATTCCAACACCAAGAGAATTGAGTGAGCTTGAGATAAAAGATGTTATCCATGAGTTTCGTTTAGCAGCACGTTCAGCAATTGAAGCTGGTGCAGACGGAGTTGAAATTCACGGAGCGAATGGTTATCTGATCCAACAATTCCTTAGTGAAAACTCCAATCATCGTCAAGATGCATACGGTGGTACGATTGAGGGGCGTTCTCGATTCGCTATTGAAGTAGCTAAAGCAGTTGTTGATGAAATAGGAGCAGAAAGAACAGGCATCCGTTTTTCTCCTCAAGGAACACTGCAAGGCATTGATGAGGGGGAAAATAGCCTTGAGATGTATCGCTATTTAATAAGTGAATTAAATAAGCTTAACCTTGCATATCTGCATTTAATGCACTTTGGAAACGAGCAATTCCTAAAAGATGTGCGTCAACTTTGGGATCAATCACTTCTTGTTAACCGTCCAGGTCGTCCTCTAGATCAACTTTCGTCTGATGTAGATAATAATTTTGCAGATGTTGTCACAGTTGGCACTTGGGTACTAGCTAATCCAGACTTTGTAGAACGGATTCAATCAGGTGCTCCCCTAAACGAACCTGATAAAAACACGCTCTATGCAGGGGGAAAAGAAGGTTATACAGATTATCCTTTCTTAAAATAATTTAGTTAATATGAATATCCCATCCAGGGATATTCATAATCTTTTTTCTTAGGGTTCGTCATGAAAAGATACATGTGCGTTAAATAAAAATGTGGAGGATTGTAATGAAAGCTCTAGCAATTGAAAACTACGGTAAAAAACCAAATTTTTTAGACTTCCCTATGCCCAAAATGAATAATGATGAGGTCTTAGTTGAGATATATGCGGCAAGTATAAATCCTCTTGATACAAAAATTCGAAAAGGTGAATTAAAATTATTATTGAAATACAAGATGCCGTTAATTTTAGGAAATGATTTTTCTGGAAAAATTGTTGAAGTAGGCGCTAGTGTCACGAAGTTTAAAGTCGGTGATGAGGTATATGGTCGACCTAGAGCAAATAAAATGGGAACTTTTACTGAATATATCTCTGTCAACCAAGAAGATATTGCATTAAAACCGAAAAATTTAAGTTTTGAAGAAGCCGCCTCCATCCCTCTAGTCGGATTGACATCCTACCAAGCTTTACATGATATTCTGCGAATTGAAAAAGGACATAAAATATTAATACATGCAGGATCAGGGGGAGTAGGAACATTTGCTATCCAACTTGCAAAACATATAGGTGCTTTTGTCGCAACTACAGCTAGTGGTGGTAGTGATTTGGTGAAATCTCTTGGCGCTGACGAAGTTAATAATTACAAGACAGAAAAGTTCGAACATTCGATTCGTGACTACAACGCAGTTCTTGATACCATTGGGGGGGCGACGTTAGAGAAATCATTTGTAACATTAAAAAAAGGAGGAAAGATTGTTTCTATATCTGGAATCCCGAATGGTCGCTTTGCTAAAGAAAACGGATTTAGCTCATTTAAAAAAACCTTATTTTCCATTGCAAGTTATAAACTTACGAAGCTAGAAAAAAAACATAATGTCCAATACACGTTTCTTTTTATGAAGCATAGTGGAGAGCAGTTGGAAATTTTAACAGAAATGTTAGAGTCAGAAGTAATTAAGCCTACACTTGATAAAGTTTTTATTTTCGAAGATGCCCAAAAAGCATTGGAGTATGCAGAGACTGGAAGAGCAAAGGGAAAAATAATACTTAAATTGAAATAATCAGTCTTATCTAACAAACCATTCCTTGGGTGGAAAGTGTTTGTTTTTTTAACTTATCGAGGTTGCGAATAGAACTAACGGGGCAGGTTAGCTGAAGATCAGAGCTGTCTTTAAGGCAGCTTTTTTGTATGAAAACACAATAGTAAAAAGCCATGCTAAAATAAACCCTCCATATTCTCATTTTTTGATGGGGGTAAATGTACTATGTCGTTATTTAACTGGTTATGCAGTTTGTTGTTCAGATGGAGCGATTGTATAGCCTTTCTTTTTTAGGTATTCGATCATTTTTAATTCTTTGTTATTTTGTTTTTCTTCAAGGTAATTTGAGC
>NZ_JBFTMS010000073.1:0-10940 GCF_056397085.1 Peribacillus sp. 05N428
TCGAGCCAAGATTATTTTATTCCACGCTTCCTCCAGCCCTTACCTCACGATAAGTACCTTGCGCTTCCTTAGTGGTTGGTCGATGTGTACCCCCACAGTGGACTTTCACCACCTAGATAGATGCCATGCCTGGCACACAAGAAAAAGCTGCCCTAAGGCAGCTCCGATCTTCAGCTAACGCACCCGTTAGTTCATTAAGAAAAGCGATTCTTATTAAAGAATCGCGCCCTTATGTGGAATAAGAGATTGCTACTAATAGATTATTCAATATATGTATCAACTTTTTTCATTATTAATGATCGGTTGCGATTGTTTACGAATAGCAAGTAGATGAATAAAGAAAAAACTAATGCTATAATTCCTCCTAATAATGATTGATTGCTAACGAACACATTGAGAACACTATTACAAAAAGCGTGTGTCATAATACAAAGAAATATACTCTTTGTTTTGTAATAAACAGTTGATAAAAGAAAGGAAAAAGAAATAACACTTATGGAGAATACAGGAATATTCAAATATTCATATTGATAAGTTCCAATTATGAAAAACAATGGCAAATGCAAAAAAATCCAAACAATACTTACGAGTAATGTGCTTGTTAAAGCAGGTATTCTTTTTGTCAATTCTCGAAGCATATACCCCCGCCATCCAATTTCCTCTAAACCGCCAATTAAGATAAAAATAGGAATTTGTAAAAGTATATATTGAAGGGGTACAATTTGTTCTCCTCCGACTACGAAATACGGAAGTAAAGAAAAAACTAAAACGATCACGATAATAAAAATACCAATTTAAATGTTTCGGTGGTTGATAACAACTCTTTAAAAACATACTAAAATCTTCTTTTGAATCAGACCTTTTGCTAACGGTTATACCAGCGATTGCAGGCCCTATTACACCTAAAATATAAAGAATATATAAAGCAATTGATGAACCAAAAGGAATATTTTTAATTTGCGTATAAACAGCAATCATTCCCCAAGAAAGAAAAGTGATTGAAAAAGTTAAAAATAGATATTTTTTTAATTTGGACAAACTTTTCTCTCCCTCAATCAAAACTCATTTTATTAATTTTCTATTCAGTTCGCAACAAACTTAATCACAAGAATTATCTTAACATAAAATCCGGAATTGGATTAAACTGTAATTTCTTTTATTTAAGAATTGCACCTCCGATTCTTGAATAACCAAGATAAATTGATTTCCCATTAAGGGTTTAACTTTATGAAGTTTCTTCAATAATATGGCCCAATTGTTGAACAAAGGTCAAACAGCACTCTTCAACTATCCTGCCCCGTTAGTTCATTAAGAAACCCTGTATAGAAACAAAGAAAATAAATAAAGAGATAACAATGTTCATATATCCCCAAAAGCCTTTTCTGTCTTTTTGAAGTTCGGATAATCCTGTCACCAATATAAGTGCCCCTTAGGAAAACATATAATAGTCGTTAACTCGGTTTCAGTTATTCGATTATATCCTGTTAGAACAATAACAACTATTGCTAATATAACTCTAACCATTTTCAAGAAAATATTTCCCCTATTAAGTTCTGTACAATTTTATCGGCATACTAATTCTACTATCCTACCCCTCCATAAGAAAAAGCTGCCTATTACCAGTTAATTTCATTCAATAAAAAGAAATAACGTATTGTTGACGTAAATTGTTGTATGGTCAATGTTTTTGATTCTCTTTATTGGATAGGTATTCTGCTACATCTTTTGGAACTTTAAAATTTAAATTCAGTTTCTTGGTTCTAAGTTCAATATAAGGGCTATCTTTATATGTAATAATTGTAGCGATTTGTTTAAGTTCCTTTTTATCTGTATTTGGCTCTCCATGTTTGACTGTATCTTCTTGGTACATCTTATAAATATACTCTTTAGTTAAATTTGGAGGATTATCTACAATACGCCATTTATCAACTTCAAGTGTATTAACAAATTCACTTACTTCATCTTGATTGTCTATAACGCTTAAAACCAAGTCTGGATTTTCTTCTGACGATACTTCTATCTTTTGGGATTTATTAAGCCCAGGGTCTTCTTTCAGATCTTTTTTTTCATTGCTACAACCGAAAAAAGTACAGAAACAAAAATAAATATCATACAAACTTTTTTCATAATTGCCTTTCCCCCTCAAAGAATCAAAACCATACACTCACTAAATCAAGAAAATTTTAACCTGTCTCAATATATCTGAAATTCATTATCGGAATTGATGATTATTTTATTGTTATTTATTAATGTAATCTCAAGAGGGGATATGGCAGATGTTTTATCGGAGAATATCCACCTTCTCCCAGGTTGGGCTAATATAATAAATACCCCATTCCTTCTTTCACCCATGAAATTAAGGGATTTTTTACTTATTGTATGATTGTCACGCTCATACACACCAATTTCCTTTAATTTTTCGCTCACACTTATCGTGTCTTCTACAATTAAACCTATTTCACTTATGTTTAAAATGCTTTTAACCGAAAAAGGCTCCATACTAGCTTCAGCAATTTCATATCTTGAAATAAATTCTACTATATTACCAGAAGGATCATAGAAATAAAGAGCATGGGCAGGTAAATGAGTAAAATTAGCTTCATCTACCCCATCTTCAACAAGTAAACTCACTCTTTCTTTTGCCCATGATTTTGCCTCATTAAATTTGTTAGCCGGTATGTTAAAAGCAAAGTGATAATAGGGGGCACCTTTTACTTCTTTTGTTGTAAACTCCATTTCACCTGTACCAACAGCCAATCGAAAGCTATTCTTATCTTCATTAATGAGAGAAAAACCTAATGTTCCAATATAGAAATTTTTCATTTGCATTAAACTTTTAGTCTGTAAAACAATCGATTTAATTTCCATGGATAATAACACCTTCCTTGTATATCTAATTATTGAGTGAGTCATTTATAAAACGTACTGACATTCTGATTAAATCATAATTATCATTTCAAGTAAATTTATTCTATTTTTCCCTATATAAACCAACTTAACTGATTGTTGATTTAATCTCACTTATTGATTGTTTGCAGTCACTGCCCCTTTAGCTGCATAAGAAAAGGAGCTTCTGACAGCTCCTTTTAAAATGTACTAAAGCATCTGTTAGTTCATAAAGAAAAGCATTTCTTATTAAAGAATTGCTGAGACTGTAGACAAATTTGAAGAAATCGAGTTTGCCTCCCGTTTTTTTATGGCTTGTACAATTTGCAGCGGATTTCCGCTACAGGCACTCGCTTTCCGCGGGCGGTCAGGGAGCCTCCTCGGCTTGCGCCTGCGCGGTCTCCCTAGACGCGCCTTTCCCGCAGGAGTCTCGCACCTTTCTCTCCAATCAACTTTGTTATAGCATTTATATAGAAAACATACCTGATGAGTTGAAGTTGTTAGTTTGGGAACTTCATTGATGAAAGATATATTTTCCGAACCCCTTTTGTCTACAAACTGAGCATTTCTTATTAAAGAATTGCTCCCTTTTGTTGAGTACTGACAATATTTTCAATAGTTATTGAAGCTTGTTCACGCGTTTATTTAGCGTAATTAAGGTTAGATGCACTCAACTATAATCTTCAATTAATGATATTTTCCCTTCATTAAGTCCGAATATGGACTTTCCTTTTAATTGAATCTTATCTCCACTGTTTAATCCGTTAGGCAAATCAGCAGCCAGTATTGCTTCATATTCAATTTGCACTTCTGCCTTATCTTCTATAGCGTTATAGTCAATAACCGTCTGACGGCGACTAGAGAAAATCTTTGACGACTTTTCCGCCAGTTCTTTAAACTCTTGTATGCCTCTGGTCTCTGTGTTCAGTTCGCCATTCGTGAAATTCCTAAACATGATCTCTTTATGAAGGAGTTTAACCATACTTTCAATATCAAACGAATTGTAGGCCATAATATAATTTTCAATGATTTTTTTGCTCTTTTCACTAATCATCATAATATCCCCTCTCATCTATATAATTTTTTTCATTATATATTCTTTGCGATACATATATTCCCTTCAATTCCCACAAGGTAATACGATCAAGTATGTAGAGTACACTTGAGTTTCCGAGAGGTGTTATTGGTTTTAGGTTTATACTTCAAGGGCAATTGGCTTCTAAAATCAAATAGTACTCTTGAACCTTTTTGTAAATAATAAGAGTGTTAAACATAAATTGAGGAGGAATTGTATGCAGCAGAATCAACCAGCTAAAGAGAACTCGGGTTACATTATGAAACCGGAATTTGCCGGAACTGATGCACAAAAAGTAAAACAACAAATTCAAAAAGATGTAAGCGAAGGACAAGGTGCAATGACTTCCCGAGAGGCAGGAGCAATGCGCGATTAAAAAAGCGCCCGTCATATTATTCAACAATCGGGCGCAACAACATATTTTTAACCCCGTCCTACATTTAGAACGGGGTTATGCTTGTTTAAGCTTTTAAAATTAAAGAACTTTGTGAGAAATTAGGATTTTCCTTCAAAATGCCAGGCAGTGGTCGGCGTATTCTATAATAAATTATAGTCTAACCTTAACCTCAGTACCGTCTTTAGCTCTGACATCCACTAGCACGATCCCTTTATAATTTTTCAGTTCCTTGACGATAGGCTTTAGCCTATTTTTGTCTATTAACGGAAAGGTAAAATCCAGTTTTTTTCTTTCGAAGTGCTCTTTTGTCCATTTGTTTACATTTTTCTGAAGAAATTTTGAAGACAAAATGGAAATAACAATATTTAAAATGGCATATGGAACTGGGATGGTAAACCGAACGTCTTTTGCTTTCACTTTTACATGCATCATAAACAAATCACTAATCAATGATGACGGAAACGGTATCCCCGTTTGCCGATTTAATATCAACAATTTGGCCATCTAATTCGTTTTCGATTGCTTCAATGATAAGGCTTATGTCTACATCCTTAACGTATTTTTCCGATTGAGGAATACTCGCTGCGATGCTGTGTCCAGCCATTAATACTACCTTGACCAGTTTTATAGGCAAATTGACCGTGACGTTATCATTTTCGGCTGATACAACACGAATTTTTAATGTTTTATCTAAATATTTAGTTGGCTTTTCCAAAGGCTTATGACCTGTTTCTTCTTTCTCTTTTAATACTTGAATCAATTCTGATCCCTTATCTGCATCAATCTTTCCTTCTTGAACCATTGTTAACACTCTTGAAATTTCCTCTTTCATGATAAATTCCCCCCTATTCCTCTTTTAAGAGCTTAATGGCTTCTTCTGGTGTGATTTCGCCATTTTCCAACATGGTGACAACTTTTTTCTCGTCTACTTCATTTTTCTTCTTCTGCACATATCCAAGGGATGAAATGATGTCTGTTAGCTTGCCTCGAACCGTGGGATACGAAATCCCAAGCTCCTTTTCAACTTCTTTGATATTCCCTCTGCATGTTAAAAATACTTCCACAAAATGAAGCTGATCCTTTGATAAGGATGCCAGCTTAGATAATTCAAACTCATTTTCGATCGTAGTGTGACAATGAGAGCACTGCAACTTTGTAATTTTCAATGTTTTACTGCAGACAGGACAATCTGTAATTACTTTATAAGCCATAATGGAATGCAATTCCTCCCTTTTAGTTGATTCGATTATATAACAAGGAATTAAAAATATAAATAGTAAAATTAAATTTTTTCAATCGTAAAAATCAATAATATTAATTTACTGTTTAATATTATTGATTCAATTATTACATTTATCATAATGGTTAAATTAAACAAGCGTAACCCCGTCCAAATTTTGAACGGGGGTACGCTTGTTTTCAAATGATGGACAGTTTTTAACACAGGTGGTGAAATAAAAGGGGGAACACCTCTTATATTTTATTCCATCCACTTTTTGTAGAGGGCGTCAAATTTCCCTTGGAGCTTCATTTCATCCATCCACATTTCCAAGTAGCTTGCATAAATGAAATCGCCTCTTGGGATCATATAACCTTTTTCACTGTTTGTGAAAGGCTTATCGGTTTGAGCCGCATGCAATCTTGAATCAGCTTTTGCATATAGCATTGCTTCTACTGTGTCAGTGATCATAACATCATACGTACCTTCTGCTACAAGATGTGGTATATCAAGATTGTTTTCTACAACCGTTACGTTAGCATCGCTTAGATACTGACGAACAAATTCTTCGTTTGTTCCGCCTGGATTTACGCCAATGCGCACAGAAGGCTTGTTGATATCTTCAATGGTAAGATACTTGTCTTTATCTTCCTTGCGAATCAGAGGCACCTTACCGAATGAAAGGTAACCTTGGGATACATAAGCGCTTTTTTGTCTGGCTGTGTTGCGGGTCACACCGCCCACAGCGATATCAAATTTGTCCGCTTGCAGGTCTTTCATCATCGCAGGCCATGTGGTAGGGACAAATTTCACCTCTACGCCAAGATCTTTACCCAGCTCTTTGGCAGCATCCACGTCAAAGCCTTCATACTCATTCGTTTCCGGGTTCAAATAGGTAAATGGTTTATAGTCCCCCGTCATTCCTACCCGGATGTATCCACGTTTGATAATTTCATCAAGCTGGGAAGACTCCGCTTTTTTCAAATGCCCTGGCGCATTTTTAGCTGCCGGTTCAGCCGAGACGTTTTGCGAGGAGATCAGGTCATGACTGACGTACCCAGTACCTAGCAAGGATAAGCTGATCACTCCAGCCATCAGTGTTTTTTTCCAATTGTTAAACATGTGATTTCCCTCCGTTTTTTGCTGTATTTTTAATTAATCCATCAATTAGTAAAAATACAACAAAATAAGAGAATCACCTTCAAAAAATAAACATTTTTCCACAATTGATAGAAAAAGGACTACACATATTAGTCATATCTAAAATGTGCAGTCCTCATTTAATGGTAACTAGTTATGGTCCATAAAAAATCATAAATAGCATGAGAAATATGTTCAATACTAACAATATCTTACCAAATAGATTTTTTATAGCTAAAACAGAAAATACACAAGAAATCAAGAATGAGAAAATGGCTATTTGGGGTGTAAAATACACAAAGTCTAAAATGCCTGACATAGAAAAAAACAAAAGAAAAATGCTAATAAATAGAAATATCATTGAAAATATTAATGCTATCGTGATATAAGTAAAAGTCCTGAGTTTTTTCAGATGTTGTTTCTCATAACTATTATCAGCCATTTTTCCCTCCTGATATTAAGTTAGTTTATTCCTTAAAATCAACCTTTACCGAATACTATTCTTTAGCTGAACAATAAATACCTTCTTCCACTACTCTGCCCCGTTAGTTGCATAAGAAAAAGCTGCCTTAAAGACAGCTCCGATCTTCAGCTAACGCGCCCGTTACTTTAACAAACTTAAACTTATGTTATTTTAATCTTTAAGCACAACACATAATAGATTTATCAAAAGCATCTTCAGGTATATATATAATTCCATCTTTAATTTTATAAGGTATTCCATTTTCTTTTAATAATTCAGTCGCATTACTGTTGGTTTTTTCTCCCCATTTTATATATTCACCTTTATACTCCCTTTGGCAAGCTGTTATCAAAAGAGAACAAAAGCATAGAAACAAAATTTTTTTTTCAAAAAATCAAACTCCTTATTATATAATTTTAGTTCAAATAATATTTTACCTTAAAATCCCAATTTATTAAGAACTATTATTGAACAAAACTCCCTATAATTTGAATGTATGATAATGATAAGAATCATACTTTCAAAAGGCCGCCAATTGGCGGCCTTTTTATGGCGCTAACGCACCCGTTAGTTTAAGTGTACTTATTCACAAACTTAGTTGGCTTTGCATAAATAAACCGATTCGTTCATTACAGGAATGCTGCCCCTTTAGTTGAAGAAGAAAAAAGGATTGCCGCAGCAATCCATTCTAGCGAAAAGTTCCAATTAGCAGCTAAGTCAACTTCTCATGCATTCGCCTTCCAACTGTTTTGCAGTTTCCTTATATAAATAATTTGACCGATATGATATGCATTATGGGTAGTTGCATTTCCAAGAATTTGCCACCACTTAACTTTTTCAGGAAAACCTATAACATCACTTTCTATTTTTTCATTAGTTAATAACCCTTCCCACTTTAAAAGGACTTCTAATAAGATTTTTTTCAAATCGTTAAAGCACATATATTCAGGACTTAAAAAGCTCCGATTATTATCTCCGATTGAAGATACAGCGTCTACGTTGGATTTTTCGTACCTGGTTTGCCAAGTTTGATTCCAATAAATCAGATGTTGTACAATTTCAGCTATACTGTTACTATCTTTACTTGGCTTCCATAAAGCCTGTTCTTCCGTCAAATTTTCAACTGATTCTGAAAATGGTTTGTACCAACTAGGGTCATTAGCATTCGCTAAGAACTGGTCAGAAATAATATCTTTTACGTTGGTCAATCTATTCACTCCTCAATTCTAATTAGAATATGGATCCCTAAATTAAGTACAACAGCCATCCTCCCTGATGTTAAAATGATTTTCCTACTCATTTAGTTTCGAGATAACCACCACAAAAACCTTTTACTTGTTCAACTAACCTGCCCCTATAGTTCCATAAAGAAAAAACTACCTTAAAAACAGCTCCGACCTTCAGCAATCGTACTCGTTAGTTGATAATTTCTAACTGGAAGAGATGTTATATATCATTGTCCAAGATGTTCCTGATGAATCACATTGTTCAAATCCAAGTTTCTTATAAAGTTGTACAGCCTGAGTGTTTCTAGGATCAATGCTCAAAGATAGTGATGTATAACCATCTCTATAAGCTGTTTCAAATAACTTTTCCATAAGCAGGTTACCTATTCCCGTACCTCTTACTTTATTAATTACAGCTATACCTAGTTCAGGAGTCTTAGCATCAACATATCCGTAACCTTTTTGATTTTCTGCAAATAGGCGATACCATGCAGCACCAACAGGAAAATTATCCTTAAAAGCAATTATTGCTCTATCACCTTTTCGGCCCCACCCCTCACTATATTTTTTGATATGTGATAAATTTAACAGTTCTTCTTTAGGTGGCTTATTTTCAGGAATATGAATAGCTTCATACATCATATCCGTTAAAAAATCTAAATCATGCTCACTTTGTTCCCAGCTTTTTACATATATCAAAATTAATCACCCCATTTGTTACTAATTCGACATAGAGATTTTATTACCTGTTCTTCAACCTGCCCGGGTAGTTCCATAAGAAAAGGAGCTGCCATAGAGACAGCTCCGTTTTACCACTAGTGGGAAATCCATTAGTTCCTTAACGCTTTCCTGACTTTCCTTGCAAAAACTAATGGATCCTCAACAGCTTCGTTTTAACGTAAACCAAATTCGGATTATCGAATAGCCACTCATTGTGTACGGATGAAACTATTATTCCTTGTTTAAGAATGGAAGAAACAAAATTCTCGACTTCTTTTTGCAAGAGCGCTACCCTGCCTAGGCACAATGCCCGTCCAGTCTGATTATCTCTGGATTCATATGAGAAAGAAGGGGTTACTCTAAAACGTTTCCCTAAAATTTTCACTTTTATTTCATTTCGATTTATGGTTGCCACACATTTGCCACCCGCAAATCCTGCTTGGCCGCCGATAATCCTAGCAAACTTTTGACAAATCAATTCATCATTCGATGCCAATCTATTCATCTCCTCCCTAGTATTAATAGGATATGAACTAATGAATAGATCCGAAACGGATATGCATCTATTTTGAAATAAGAATTATGCTGATTACTCATATCCTATTCAAACAATCCTGTAAGAAAAAGGCCAATCGCCACAGCTCACTAATGAACGAACACATCCGTTAGTTCTATAAGACTTATCACAGATTTGACACAGACTGTGAATAATAATATTTAAAGAACACAGGAGAATCAACTGCCTTTTTTGAATATAATCTTTGAACTATAATAAGTAGGGAGACGGTGTAGTGAGCAATATAGACAAACGAAACAGATTAAGTGAAGAACCATTTACTTATCGAATAACGAAAAAAGGAACAATAGTAATCTATTACAAAGGTAAACAAATTAAATTTTTAAAGGATGGGGAGGCTCTGCGTCTAATAGAAAGAATCAATGAAGTTGAAAGGTAACGAGAAGTTTGGTAAAAATAAATAAACTAAGCCTTCGTATTTGAGTACACAACGCTTATGGAACTAACCTGCCCCGTTTGTTTTATAGAAAAGGAGCTGCCTTAAGAAAACTCCGATCTTCAGCTAACGCACCCGTTAGTTTAAGTACATCTATTCACAAACTGCCTAATTGTTGATTAAAGATATTTACTGAATGGAAACTTTTATTAACTAGACTATTTCCTATTTGTTTTATAACACCTGCATCACGAAGTTCTTCATTATCAAAGTTCACGAGGTCAGACATATTTAACCATTTATAGTCTATAATTTCATCTTCTTTAATATCTAATGAACCTCCAGTAACTTCTCCAGTAAAATGAAAAAGAACAACTTGATTACCTGCATTACTGATAAAGTTATAAATACCAGTTGTGCTAGTAAGTTCCACATCAAAACCTGTTTCCTCTTTTACTTCCCTTCGAGCTGCATAAAGAATGTCTTCACCAGATTCAATTCGTCCACTAGGGAAATTCCACTTATTCATTGCACTTGGTTTATTTTCTTTTATCATTAAAACTTCTCCATCTTTGAATATTGATACACTAACTACTAAAACAATCCCATTTTGAGCCATTTTTTTCTCCTTAGAATTAATATTTAAATATTCCTCACTATTTTTTCTCTTCTAAATAAAGATTTTCCTTGTTGAACTATCCTGCCCCGTTTGTTTCATAATCGAGTAGAGGGAAAATAAATGTATTATTTTCGCCCCTCTCACAACACCGTACGTACGGTTCGCGTATACGGCGTTTCAATTTATATTACAGTGTGTACTTTTAGATAATGCTCTAAAGCAGAGGGGACTCCCCTCTGCTT
>NZ_JBFTMS010000074.1:0-10792 GCF_056397085.1 Peribacillus sp. 05N428
CAACAAAGAGGTTAATCAATGTGTCTCCCTCAAAATTATCGACATAATAATTTTTTAAATTTGTTTTCTTACTTTGGAAGGTCAATAAAAGTTTTGTCTCTTTATCATCCGTCATTATACTCTCAAAATGCACTCTTATATCATTTTTATTATCATAAAAAGTTTGATTAACAGGTTGGTCTAGTCCTAGGTTAATTGCCGTTCTAACCCCTGCATCATCAATATGCTTACTCAAAAATATTTTATCGTAACCTTGTTTTAATGCCTTATGTTCTTTAACTGGATTTGCATAAGTAATGATGGGACAGAACAACATTGTTAACGATACCACAGAAGCAACCATTATTTTTAACATTTAAACACCTCTAAATTTTTGGTATTTTAAAGATAAGATGCCCCTGAAAAATATTTTTGATTCAAAGAGATGTTTTTACTAACTGAACTAAAAGGTGGTTCTTCCCATTTCACATATAATACATGACTAATATATATTAATCCTTTACTAATAAGCTTTTTTTATTTTAGGTCTTGATAAATAATGATGTCACAACGAAATTCCCCGAACTGCTCCAGTTGGATATTCCAAATGGAATTATACTTGATGGTGAAATAATTGTGACTGATCAACAAGGTAAGCCTGATTTTGAAGCAATGATGCAGAGATTTTCTTCTAAGAAATCAGAATATGCTATACAGTATTGCGTGTTTGACGTAATTTACTATAATGGTCAAAAGGTAACTCATTTACCTCTACACGAGAGAAAAGAGCTGCTTGTAGAAATAGTGGAAGATTCTAATTTGATTTGTAAGGTTAAATGGATGTATGGTAATGGCCCGGCTTATTTTGAGCTTGTAAAGCAACAAGGGCTAGAAGGAATTGTCCAAAAAAAAGCAAATTCAAAATATCAGATTGGCAAAAGATCGCAGGAATGGCGCAAGGTTATCAATTATCAATATACAGATGTTTTGATTACCGGATTACGAAAAGATGAATTCGGTTTTCTTCTGGGTATTGAAGATAATAATCAGATAAAGCCGGCAGGCATAATGGAGTTTGTTACGCCTGCAGCTAGAAAGCAATTCTATAGTCAGTATCAGGATTTAATTGTTAATGAAAACAAGAAGTTCATTTTCTTAGAACCAAAAATTAAGTGCAAAGTTAAGTTTAGAAATTATACATCGGCTGGACTTTTGCGTATTCCGTCTTTTATAGAATATATATAATCAAATAAAATAGTGAAGGTGATTTTACTTTGTCTGAAGAAATTCCAGAAGAAAAAAAAGAATTTGACACCACAATTATATATGACTACGTAGATTATCCTGACATCGTTAGTGGTCGCTGTGACAATTGCGGTAAAGCTCAGTTTGAAAGTTCGGTTAAGAACTATGTATATATTCGTAAATGCAGAGAGTGTGGCATGAAGAAATCGATTTAACCCTATATAGTTATAGGGTTTTTTATATTTATTGATTCTTATAGGGGAATTTAAAAGAAAAAGGAACAATTTTATATAATAAAAACCCACAAAAATTGTGGGTCTTATATTATTTAGAATTAAGACTAATTTCAACTTCTATACAATCTAAGATCACCTTTAGACTATTTAGATAATCTTTCCAGTCGTTAAAATCGTCAATTAATAAACTATGTATTTCTTCTTCTCCATGTTCCGTAGCTATTATATAATCTTCCCAACTTAGATCTTCTTGAGCTCCTCCGATTATATTATCTTCTTCTTCTTTTAAACCATTATAATAGTGTCTAAAAATGTCCGAAACCTTGTCACCTTCATCATACATTAAATTTTTTTTAGATATCCTCTGCAATACATGAGGTTCGTTAATGATTTTATTACCTTCAATATAATCTAAAATCGAATCACAAATATTTTTTGCTTCTATCTTTAAAAAATTATATTTTTTAATTGCTTCTATACATTCTATCCTATGATCCATAAATTTCGAATACATCCAGTAACTTTCAATATTTTCCTTTTCTTCATTAAATATTTTTCTGCTATCCAGTAATAATCGTTGATTTTCATCAAGATCTCTTTTTACTTGCTTTAATTCTTGAAGAGTATCACTTATTTTGACTGCTTCTCTTTCGACTATTTTTCTATCATTGTCAACATTATTACTAACAGTATTTATTTCTCCAATTCTTTGATCAAACTCTTTTATTATGCTGTTTCTCCATAAAAAACTTATTGTAGTAAATGCTGCACCAAAAAGAACAAGTAGTATCGAAGCTATAGCTAATATCCATGTAATATTGCCTTCTAGTAATTTTATCCTATCATCTTTCATTTCAATAATTTGTTCCGACAATTCTTGTTTAGTCAACGTATTTTCATCCCATTTTTTAACAACATTCTCCACATCATTCTTACTAAGAGTATCCCCCTTTTCCCCTTGAATTAACAAATGTAATTCTTCTGATATATCCTCAGGCTTCTCGGATTCTCCATAAGTTTCAATTGGAAAAGCTAAAAGTAAAAACAAGATAACTATAAACCCAAATTTTGTATTTATTCTCAATTATATTCCCCCTTACATTAGGCATATTATACCGAAAAACAAGCTATAAAAAACTAATATTTTGTATTGATTAACATTAGAAGTTGCTTAAAAAGGGCTCCTCCCGAAATTCCAATTCTTCAGCAGACGTAATTGTTTCTTCAAAAAGACCAATTTAATGGAAAAACAGTTACGTTCAGTTTACCAAGGTAAATAGAAAAAACAGAAACCAGTGCCGGTTATAGACGCTGGTTTTTTAATTGGATTTATCAAGACTATTTAGTGTAAACCTATACTTCTTCATAAGGATCAAGGTCTGTGTGAACCTATCCTGAAGACAGATTGGCAGGGTTTAAACCCTGCTTTTTCCTTTAGGATACGACTTTTATTTGAAATGTCCTTCTGAATAAAGTAAAAGATATGTTTCAACTTTCGTTTAGGTTTTCACTCAACTTTTCAGTTCAATAGATTTTAAGTATTTTAGAGTATACAAAATATACTTTGGGCGGCAGCACTACAGACTGATCAGAAAGGAAAAACACCTTTCTGTCATTCTGTACGTGTCGCTTCGGCATTAAAAGGCCCGATAACCACGATCTGTACGGCTACCGCCTACATTTCGTAGGTTCCTGTTCCTTTTACAGTTTCACCGCCATACCCGAACGAGCCGAAAACCTAATTCAAAACCATCGGTAACTACCTGGCTGAAGCCAGGTAGCAAGTCGCTTGCTCCGCATTGCTCCTAAAGATTAGAAACGCTCGGACCAAATGTGTATCCTTCTTTGTTCTCCCAATTATAATCATTTGCTCCATAAGGACTATCAATGGGTACTGCGCTTCGCTTGTAAACTTTGTGAACTTTTTAAGAAAATCACTTAAAAACTTCACAAACTTCAAGCCCATGACAGCCCTTTTACGCAAAGATTCGGAGGTGGCATCAAAGAAAGGAGTTGTCGAAAATGACAGCACTAACACTAACAATTATATGTACAATTTTTATCTTGGGAGCAGCAACGTTTTTGATGTTTTGGACACTAGAAAATGTCCAAAATGAAATGCTCAAAACTGCAGGAATCATCATCTATGGATTCTGCTTCGTAATCACAGTAGTACATCTAGTAGTGGAAGCAATCATGGCAAGCATTTAAGAAAAAGGCGAAGGGTGAACCTTCGCCTTTTTTTAGTTTAACTAAAAAGGTTGGTAAGCAAAAAACATGATTGTAAACCTATGTGCTTTACTGGGGGAATTGAACCCCCAGCAAACCAACGGTATCACTGCTTCGCATTGATACCGATAAAAATAATTTTATGGTATCGTGGTAACAACTTATGTAATAGCCGAACATCTTTGAAAAAGTAATAAGGGGAAAATTGGTTCACCAAAAATCTTCTTTCTTTATATTAGACTCAAATTCCCTTAATACCTTAATAAGTTTATATGCAGTAGTAGGTTTCGGCGTTCTAGAATGGTCTGATGTTAAAAGACTTATTAAGCTTTGGCTGGTTTTGCTTTTCTTTGCTAACCATTCCTGCTTAATATCGTAAAGCTCTAAAAAATCTCCAAAATCAGTTTTCTCTTTAGTTTCTTCTTTTAGCCAACCAAACATCATAATGTTTCACCTCTCCCTATCCATTTTTGACAACGGAAAAGGGAGCTATACATGTGAATTGTAAAGGTTTTTGATAAAGTAGATTCCTGCTAGAGTTGATAGCTTTCTTCTAATCTTAAATACTTTGAATATGCTTTTGCTGTTAAGCCAAAACATCAGCGCCATACCTATCGGCTTAACAGCAGAGCAGTGGACCAAAAATAATACACAAAATATCGACAAAGTAAGCTCCTATTTAGACCCCAAAAGAATATCTTGGACGGCTGCACTACAGACTGATCAGAAAGGAAAAGCATCTTTCTGTCATTCTGTACGTGTCGCTTCGGCATTAAATGGCCCGATAATCACGATCTGTACGGCTACCGCCTACATTTCGTAGGTTCCTGTTCCTTTTACGGTTACACCGCCATACCGAACGAGCCGAAAACCTTGAAATATTAAGAGATTAAAAGAATAAAACACCAAAGGAGAACAGCCATCCGTTAAATTAAGATAATAAATCATAGGATAGTTAGTCCAGTATGAGGGCTAACTATCCTTTTTTATTTACATAATTGACTTGAAAAATAAAGATTGAACGACCAGTAGTACGTTTATCAAACTCAATTAAGCCTTTATCGCACTTGGTCAGTTTGGGGAACCCAAGGTTTTGTTTTCTATAAAAAAGTCATCCTCTGTGCTTGAGAATGGCTCTACAATCAATTTACATTTTGCTTTCCAGGTAGTTGTTCATTTTATTTAGAATTTGAAGGCTTAAATAAGTCCACCATTTGTTTTAGTCCATTTATTAATGTTGTAAAGATTGAATCCTTATCTCTTTGGTCTATGGTCTGCAAATCTTTTATCCTTTTTTTAAGTGTTCCTTGCTTAAGCCTGACTAAGATCGGATTATTTAACACATCTTGGTCCTGTTTTAAATAAAGCAATTCTTCGCGCATCTTGATGAGAATGATAGCCATTTCCGTCATATCATCTTTATCGAAAAGTGGGTCATTCAATTTGTTTTCAACTCTCACAAGCAAGTTTTCAATATCTTCAATCATAAAATCAATCAGTTCAGTCATCCGTATTACCTCCATTTTTCGTAATATCTAAAATGTCGTTTTTTGCCCACTTTACTTTTATGCTTTTGACAACTTTTTAAAAAAATTTAAGTCCGGTGAGCCTTTCACCATTTAAATAGGTCGAGCTATTGTATATATAATAAAAATCTCAATTTTTTTAAGGATTTCATTTAAATAATATCGAGACATTTGATTTTATTAACTTTTGGCTTCTCCTTTCAATAGTAGGGAATGTATATATTTATCGTACTATGTTTTGTGGACTAGTTCCTTGCGTTTTTACTGCTGATTTCTGCCAAAATTACAGCGTTTTTATGCCAAAATTACGGCGTTTTTATGCCACGTGCTTGTTTATGTTGTGTTTCTTGCTTGTTTTTTTTAAAAAAAATCGTATGGGGCTAGAGTTGCAATTTGTCCTTTCTATAGGAGCTAGGTTCCTATTTTTAAGCATAAAAAAAGCACTCAGAATGAGCGCCTTGATTGTTCATTATTTAAAAAAGCCTTCCAACCAAGCAATTACATCTTTCCAAAATGAAAAGAGCATAATTATGCCGGTTATTATTCCCATTGAAACAGAGAAAATAATAGGGTGTTTTTCAATGAATGATTTCTTGTTATCTGGTTCTTTATCACTGCCATTATTGAAATTATATTGATGACCGATAGAAGAATTTTTAATTTTATTTTTATCTCCTATCTTTATACTCATTCTTTTCCACCGCCAAAAAGATGACCGAGTATAGACTTGCTAATTTTATTTTTATCGCCTATTTCTATTGATCCCTCATAAATGATTTGTTCAATATTGTAAACAGCTTGGTCTCTTTTAGATGAGGATTCTTCAATCTGATCTTTTATATCCATGTCATCCAAATTATCAAATTGTTTTTCCAATTCCATCACAATATCAACTAACTTGGATTTAACATTAGATACCATTGCTTCAAGATCCAAAGAAGTATATCTTATACTCATTCCTGTTATTTGGACCTGCATTGTTGACATAGCGTGACTAAGTTCAGTAGAAATTGATTTTGCAAAATTGTCTCGATTCTCCCCATTTAATATGTTTTGAATCGATGTAATACTATTTTTAACGTTTAAAGTAATAAGAGAATCATACATTTCATCTGTTATTAAATTATGTAAGGGAACATTTGCATTGGTGTACTGAACTACAGAATTTACAACAAACGTTCCTTTAGGAGTACCTTTAAGAATTCTATATTTAGGAACATCTTCTTCATTTTTATAGCCCTGTAATTCACCGTTAATCCAGTTCATTATTGGTTCATTATCAAGATCAGTTAATATAATCTTTAATCGTAAAAGAATATTTTCAATACTAACTTGTCCACCCACTATGTCTTTTAATAGCTGACTGCGTGCCATCTCATCCATCCTTTATTTGTACTATATCTAAGTATAATACGAGTAAAGGACTATGGACATAGATTTCTTTAGTCCTTTGTACGGTTGTTGCACGCTGCTGCCACACTGGATGGCGCTTGCGTGTTGTGTGACATCACCATAGTAACAAAACAGATGTTTTTAAAAGGTGTGTTTTTACTTTCAATGAAGTTTGCACTTTGCTTTAAAAGTTATGTGCTGTGCCTTTAAAAAATGTTTGATAAGAAAAGGATTTAAACATTGATTTATCCCTAGACTAGTTTTTATCTATTAATTTTGTAGATCAAAGCACCAACAATATTGTTCGTTATGTAATCTACCATAAGTTTTAATAAAACCTATTTTGGCCAAAAATTTATTGTATTTTTCTTGAGTATAAAAAGGATAGTTTTCATTCTTCATATAATCCTCATTAATATTAGGATTAATAATTACCCAATCTAGACCTATGTTTTTAAATGTTGCTAGCATGTTTAGAAAAATAGCGTTAGTAATAGCATTTGTTCTATATTCTTCTTGAATTGTTATATCCTCTAAAACTAGAATTCTTCCCCAAACAGATTGCGTTGTTGGGTGATACGGAAGTCCTTCAAATGTTCCTTGTTCAAGCCCTTTTGGATAAGCAAATGCGTGTATTCCCGTTTCACGAGCGTTATTTTGAATTTCTAACCAAGGAGTGTTGCCATTTTGATCTTCTAGAAACCCCTCCATTTCATCAAATCCGGCTTCAACTTCACTGTCATATATGCGAACAGAGGATACAGCTTGGTACATATCAAAGCTATTGCCATCAGCCATATCACGTATAACTGAAACATGAACATTTTTAGCATCATACAAGAAATAAGAAGCAGTTCCAATAACTTCATCTGATTCATAATGATTGTAAAAAGATACCTTTATAAACTTGTCATCACTTACATCAGTAAAACCATGCTGTCTCATAGAAAGTTCAACGGAAAAATCATGCAAATCTAAATCCTTTTGTTCAAGTATATCCTTTGTTTTCTTATCTAATCCTCGAACCATTTAATAACCACCCCTATTTTGCTCAAACTTTTTTGTAAACGGTTCATTTTTTTCAAAAACGGTACAACTTTATTTCAAAATCATATGTGCATAATTTCATTTAAACACCTCCTAAACAGAAGTACAACACCTACCAAAACTGGTCTATTAAAGTTAAGTTTCACTTTCAGTTAGGTTTACGATTAGCTTTTATTTAAAACATTTTGCAAATCTTTTAGAGCATCAAAATATATTTCAGGCGGCAGCACTACAGACTGATCAGAAAGGGAGAGCATCTTTCTGTCATTCTGTACGTGTCGCTTCGGCATTAAATGGCCCGATAACCACGATCTGTACGGCTACCGCCTACATTTCGTAGGTTCCTGTTCCCTTTACGGTTTCACCGCCATACCAAACGAGCCGAAAACCTCAAAATATTAAGAGATTAAAAGAATAAACACCAAAGGAGAACAGCCATCCGGCTGTTTTTTTTATATATTTTTCCCTTTTGCCTTACGAATCGTACAATGTACGCAATCTGACTAACCTTCCAACAGGGGCAGATTCCTAGGCTGCGCCCTACCCCTGCTGGAAGCTAAGTCAGAGCGTCAGTCAATCAAGGGGCCTAAAACTTTTTCATTAAGAACGCTACGCAACATAAAAAACTTTTAAGCTAAGATCACCCTTGACCGTCTGCCGATGCTCATTGTTCGTTCTACTTGCAAAAGGGGAAAAATAATCCCCCTTTGGGGAACTGAATCGCTTCTCCAGGCAAAAGAAAAAGAAGTTCTAAAAACAAAATCAAAGGAGGAAAAGAAAATGACAAAAGAAGAAAAAAAAGCAACCAAAAGATTAGAAAAGGAGTTCAAAAAATTAAAGGAGGATATACAAAATAAAGCAGAATTTTTTACTGATATATCATCCAAAGAATCATATATTTGGACGTTTAAAGTTGATGGTTCGATTATAAAATACAGCTACATTTTTAGTACTGAAGAGGTAAAAAAGACATTTGCTTAAATCAAAGGAGGAAACAAAAAATGGGTAAAAAAGATGTTTATGAGATTGTAACGGAAAAAATCATTGAAAAGCTAGAGGATGGAATTATTCCTTGGAAAAAGCCTTGGAACGGTAAGGGTGTTGCAACAAGATGGCTTGTTAATAAACCCTACAGAGGGTTCAACGCAATTATGTTGGAACCTGGTGAGTATGCAAGCAAGAAACAGATCTTAGAAGCTGGTGGACGTATCAAGAAAGAGGAAATGAGATTCGGCCATATTGTTGTATATTGGCATTGGTACAAAGTTAAAGAAGAAGGTCAGGAAAATATCCCCGATGAGCAAGCATCATTTAAGAAAATGGCTAAACCGTTCTATTCAACAGTTTGGGAGATTAATACTCAATGTGAAAATATGAAAAGTAAATTTGAAGAAGTGGAAGGTTTGGACTTCAATCCTATTGAAGAAGCTGAAACATTGATAAGGAAGTATAAGGATATTCCGAAAATGAAAACAGGAAAAGATGGTGCTTACTATGTGCCAGCTTTTGATTTCATCAGTATGCCGGAAGTAGAAGATTTTAATTCATCAGAAGAATATTACAGCACCTTGTTTCATGAGTTGATTCATTCAACTGGCCACTCCAAAAGGCTATGTCGTGAAGGAATAACAGATATTGCGAAATTCGGAAGTGATAAATATGCAAAAGAGGAACTTGTTGCAGAAATGGGAAGTTCGATGCTATGCGCGATGGCTGGAATAGACAATACAACGATTGATAATGCAGCTAGTTATATTCATGGATGGTTGCAAAAGTTGAAAGGTGATAAAAAGTTTATATTCTCGGCATCCTCACAAGCTCAACAAGGCGTGGATTATATGTTGGATATAACACATGAAGAACAAAAGGCTATTTAATGTATTAATATAGCTAGTAACATATGAAATCACAAGCACAAAAGCCGTTTGCTAAGAATGGACTTTAACCAACACAAAAAAATCAATGGATCTGATCCATCCATTGATTTTTTACGAATGGAAGGAAAAAACATACGTTTTTTCTTGATTATAAGGCAGGCATCGAGCCTGCCAACGGATGCTGAAGCATCCTAAAACCTTAAAACCTAATAAGGAAACCATTTAACTAAAGTTAAATGGTCCCTCATTTGAAATGAATTTCAAAACAGATGTTTGTAAAAGGTGTGTTTTGACTTTCGGTGAAGTTTTCACATAGCTTTTATAGGTATGTGGTTACCTATGTTTACCATATCATTTTACCCACATAGGTTCTTTTTACCTATAAGTTTTATGATAATATTACTAATGTATAAAAATAGAAAGGTAGGAAATACATATGAAAAAAAGCATCATTGCTTCACTTGCACTTGCACTTGTTTTAAGTCTTTCAAGCTTTGGGGGTACTCAAAAAGCTGAGGCAGCAGATTGGACCACACAAGGAAGTATTTGGACTACATATTATCATTCTGGTTCATTCTACAATTATGTTTACCAACGTACTGCGTATAATATGACTTATGACAACGAAATTTGGACTACTGTAAAAGCAAGTAGCTCTGCATCAGGAACATTCACAGCTCGCCTGCAAAAAAAGACAGATGGTGTCTGGAAGAATTATAAAACAAAATATCCTGCTAAAAATGGCACTACAGTAATGAATTGGACGGTTGATAATAAAAAAGCTGACTACCGTGTTAAATTTGAAAACTCGAGTGGTAAAAAAATAACTTATACATTTAAATTAATGCAATAATATTGAATTAGAAGTTTAATATCCTTATTTGGGCGGCAGCACTACAGACTGATAGAAAGGAAAAGCATCTTTCTGTCACTCTGTACGTGTCGCTTCGGCATTAAATGGCCCGATAACCACGATCTGTACGGCTAAAGCCTACATTTCGTAGGTTCCTGTTCCCTTTACGGTTTCACCGCCATACCGAACGAGCCGAAAACCTCAAAATATTTAAGAGATTAAAAGAATAAAACACCAAAGGAGAACAGCCATCCGGCTGTTTTTTTATATATTTTTCCCTTTTGCCTTACGAATCGTACAATGTACGCAATCTGACTAAGCTTCCAACAGGGGCAGATTCCTAGGCTTCGCCCTACCCCTGTAGGAAGCAAAGTCAGATCGTCAGCCAATCAAGGGGCCTAAAACTTT
>NZ_JBFTMS010000075.1:0-10200 GCF_056397085.1 Peribacillus sp. 05N428
GACGAACTTCCCAGATTGCTATCCTTTGATGGAAGGGGTTCTTCGTCATTGTACGGACATGGAAGTAGACCGAAATTATGTCGATACGCATGGACAAAGTGTTGTTGCTTTTGCTTTTTGCCATCTACTTGGTTTTAAATTGATGCCACGCTTCAAAAATATTGGTTCTCTAAAGTTATATCATCCAGAAGCTGGCATGCATGAATGAGGAGTATCCTCATTTACAGGAAGTTTTAAGTAGATCGATTTACTGGGATTTTATCCGTCAACAGTATGAACAGATCATTAAAGCAAACACTTTGAGCTGTATTTTTAGTATTACCGGTTTATTAGTAATGAATTTCTATCGTAAATAAGAAAAAAACCCATGATAAAAGGTTCTAACATGGGTTTTCGACTTTTTTTAAATAAAACAGAAATATTTTAAAACAATGAAATTTTTTAAATCTAGATTTAAGATAGAACAATAAAAACAGATACATCAACTTATAATAATGGAGAAAGCAGGCGAGCACCCTGTTCAACAATGCGTTCGGTCAGGGATCGTTGCAACAAGTCTTCAATTCTTAATGGTACAGAATCAGTAAGATCCCTCTCGAACTGCTCTGTGAGTTCCCTTGCCACATCAGCACTGTACACGACTTGACACACCTCATAATTCAGGCGAAAACTTCTCATATCATAGTTTGCTGCTCCTACTTCTGCGATCTCCTCATCTAGGATCATCAGCTTCGCATGTAACATTCCTTTGTCGTACTGGTAAATTTGGACTCCTGCTTCTATAAGTTCCCCGTAATAGGTACGGCTTGCAAAGCCCACAATTTTTTGATCAATATGACGAGGAACCAGCAATCTTACGCGTACACCACGAGCCACAGCTGTCTTTAATGCCATGATAATATCTGTATCTGGTACAAAGTAGGGTGTCGTTATATCAATCGTCTTGGTCGCCTGTGATATGCATATAAAGTAAGCCTGCCGAATGACCGGGGTAGGAACTCCAGGATTTCCTTCCAACGTATGAATGTACGCTTTTGGCAATGTCCCTGATTTGTTTACCTCTTTTTCCTCTACGATGCTCAATTCAGATCCCCATTCGGCTGACCATCTGGAAAGATCTACGCTGCCAGTTCGATCGACTTCCTTTGATTTATGTGTTGGAAATTTAGTGGGTTTTTTCGTTAACTTAGATTTTGTTTTCGACTTTATCTGTTCCGGCAAAGCGATATTCCAATGAACGTCGAAAATCGTCTGCAAATCTTCTGTTGCTTCCCCTATGATTTGCAAATGAGTATCCCGCCAGTAACCTATCTCAGGCTTTAATCCTGTATATTCATACCCCACGTTGATACCACCGGTAAAAGCTTCCTTTCCATCGATTGTGACAATCTTAGAATGATCCCGATAATTCCAATTGGACAGAATCCAGGGAAAGCGTAAGGGGAATATTGTCCGGCATTCAATCCCTGCATCCATCATCCGAAGGATCTCATTACGCGGAAATTTTTTGCTTCCCCAACCATCTCTCACAAAACGAACCCGAACTCCGTTTTCTGCTTTATCAATTAGCAGTTCTGTGATTCGATTCCCAATTTGGTCATTCCGGTAGATGTAATATTCCAGATCAATGGTTTTTTGGGCTGTTTGTAGGGATTTGATTAGTTGTTCATACTTTGCTATTCCATTGTTAAGTACTTGGACTTGGCCAACTCGAAGCCCATGCACGGTGAAATGCCGTAAAGCATCAGCGATTATCGAGGCAGAATCACCATATGTATCAGGTAATTTGTCAAACTCATTATGAGAAGAGGTTAATCTTTTCCGATGAATACGTTTGGGATTTGATGTGCTGAGATATAGCAAGAAACCAAGGACAGGCAAAATAAGGCCGATTGTTATCCAATTTAAAGCCTTGGCAGGCCTACGAACTTCCCAAATTGCTATGAATAACATAAAGAACGTATTTAACAGGTATAGATAAAAAATCCACTCCAACTGAAATCCCTCCCTTGTTTTTCTCTTAACATGTACAAACTGTTTATCGAGTATACGCTTTGAATACGAAGGAATTGTTTAGATAAACATTTAGGATTCAC
This sequence comes from Peribacillus sp. 05N428, assembly GCF_056397085.1. Classification (NCBI taxonomy): domain Bacteria; kingdom Bacillati; phylum Bacillota; class Bacilli; order Caryophanales; family Bacillaceae; genus Peribacillus; species Peribacillus sp. 05N428. The sequence goes on from NZ_JBFTMS010000075.1 coordinate 2,097, forward strand.
CTTGGGGGAACAATAATTATCAGCTAGAAGAGCGAAAAAACTAAGAATTCTGGAATGGTAAACGCCACGAAACATATAAGGGCTATATAGGGAATAAAATGAATGGACTATTATGAAGGAAAGTGGGGCATTGCATGTGAAAATCCATGTGGTGAATAGGGGGGATTCTTTATGGAGGGTTTCCCAACAATATGGTGTCAGCACCAACCGAATTGTTAGGATCAATGGCCTTGAAAATCCCGATAAGTTAGGTACGTGAAGTAGCCTACGATTTGACCTACGTAAGTCCGTTTGGTTATAGAATGAGGCAAGATGGCAGTTTAGAAGTCATTGATGACAACCCGACCATACAAGCGGCACAATCAACTAGGGTCATACCCATGATGTGCATAACGAATTTTTCCGCCACAGAAGCAGGAACACAACTTGCACATACGATACTTTCTGATTTAAGTTTAGTGGAAAAATTATTGACCAACGTCATAAAGACGATGAAAAATAAAGGGTACCGTGGATTGAATATCGATTTTGAAAGTGTAGCACAAGAGGACCGCGATTTCTACAATCGCTTTCTCCAAAGAGCAGTGAATCGATTGCGTCCTGAAGGCTACTTTGTGTCCTCCTCTCTTGCCCCAAAAACTAGCGCCAATCAAAAGGGATTATTAGTTGAAGCACATGACTATCGAGTTCACGGACGGCTGCTCGACTTCGTTGTGCTGATGACATATGAATGGGGTTACCGAAAGGGACCGCCACAGGCTATTTCTCCTATTAATCAAATCAAGCGTGTCCTTGACTATGCAGTTACAGTGATTCCAACAAACAAAATCTTTATAGGCTTTCAAATTTATGCACGTGACTGGCTTGTTCCTCATGAAGAGGGGCAGGAAGCAGAGACTTTCGACATGCAGGAAGCCATCAGACGCGCCATCCAATATAATGTAGAAATAAAATACGACGAGACAGCCCAATCACCGTATTATAGATACAAAGATAGTCAGGGACGCACACATGAAGTTTGGTTTGAGGACGCACGCAGTGCTAAAGCTAAATTCGACCTGGTGAAGAGTTACAGGGCAAGGGGTCTCAGTTATTGGGTACTTGGTTATCCTTTTCCCCAGAATTGGGAACTACTTGGGGATACATTTATTGTACGGAAATTGTAGGGTGTTTTTTAACTGTAAAAGGAGACTGCCCTAGAAGTTCAGTGCCTTTTGGGCATGGCATGGGGTCTACAAAGTGAGAGTTTTAGGATTAATGATTTTTTAGGGGCAAATGTCTAGTCCTAGGAAAACTAAGGAACATAAGATAAAATTAAATATACTCAATATAAGAAAGGGAGTTAAAGGTGCCTCCTTATCAATCACATATCTTTTATCAACCTCAATATTCCAGTCAGTTTCCGCAATACCCTGAGTCTGAGATTTGGGCAGAACAACAAATCAAACAAACATTATATCCTCATTTAAAATCACAAGTGTTAAATATTATTGCCCCTTTTGTAAAATATGGATTAGAAGAAGCAAAGGATACTTCATACGTCCATGCATTGCAGGAAGTTGCTGCAATGACCTATTTAATTGGTCAGGGTATGGATCCACAGACCGCTTATTTAACGGTCGAATCTTGGGAAATTAACGAATGTGAAGGGATGATTTATTAGGAGGACATTACTTTTTAGTTGTTTGTCTGGATCCCTGAAAAAGTCCAATTTTTCACTGTATGAAAATCTAGAAATATGGCAGTGTGAAGATGTTTGAGAACAAAATTTATCCTTTTTCGAGCATAATGACGGAACTAATTAATCAAGCCATTCAACAATTTGCTGGGAATCAGCTACAATGTGAAGACGTTTTAAACAAGCCGCAAAGAAATTGACGAAGCAAACCATAGTAATAGTAAGGTAAACTCATTTCTCTTCAGGCCATCTCAACAATCAAAATAAAAGTCAAACTGAAAACGCTGACCATGATCAGTGTTTTTTTCATTTGTATCCTCTCCATAAAGAGGTAGTCTCTAAATACTAAGGATTAAGATTTTCCCATTGGAAAAGTTAATCTTTTTAGATATATCATAAAGTTCAATTTGAAGCATAAAAATACCGTTTGAAAACAAACGGTATTAAAACTTATTGCTGTTTACCTATTTAAATCATTATTCATCTTTAATATCTGGGTCAGTTGCATCTTTAGGGTCTTCAATTGGATCTTCTGAATCAGGAACTAAATCAGCTTCATCATCATCTGGATCTTCTGAATCAGGAACTAAATCAGCTTCATCATCATCTTTATTTTCATCTGTATTATCCGGATCTGTTGCATCTTTAGGATCTTCAATTGGTTCCTCTGTATCAGGAGGAGTTGGATTATTATCCTCATCTGTATTATTACAACCCATTAACATGATGGCAGAAAGAAAAACACCTGTTAATAGTCTTAGATTCATTGTGATCGTCCTCTCTATTGGCTTTTTACTTGCCATATTACTTTCTCCTTTCCACTTTTTTTTATACAAAGTGTAAAACAGTGAAATAAAATGGATGAGGAGTCACCCGGTTAAGGAAAGGCATTCAGATTTGGCGCTCTATTTGTTTCCGACTCAATAAACCCGGCCTGTTAACCGCCTTCTCAAAGGCTGGTTTAAATCACATCGGTTCGGTGTTAATCGAATTAATTTAGAAAAACTACAACGTCACACTGTTAGTGTCATAATTTAAATTGAAATTCTAAAGTTTTATGTCGCGGAATATCTCCTATGATTCAATTGTTAAAAATAACAATAAAAATGTTCTGGATGGATATATTAAGATTGTTTTCTATAAAAAAGGAGGAAGTGTTATGAGATTACCCCAAGACTTCAAAAATTTTTTAGGCGTAAATCCAGCTAGGCATAAAACAGAAGGGTTAAGTTTAGATCCATGCTTTACACATCTCATCATACATAAGGAGATACATGGGGATAAAGTATACGTACCATTAGATATAAAGAGAATTTGGAATCGTTTATAGCAATGTAAAATAGCAACCGTGGGATATAATACGGTTGCTATTTTACATTTCAAGGAAAAAAGGATATTAACTTGTTTTCATGATGAGTTCTGGGTATTTAAAATGGATAAAATTTGAAGGTATATAAAGTTCTGTTTTCACCATTCTAAAAAAGTAATTTATTAAAAACAAGGAGGCGTTATTCATGACAGTAATCAATGACCTTAAGACAACTCTTGCAGGTTTGAAAAGTGCACAGGCTAGCTTTGAAACCTTTTCACTTGGTACAGACAACGAACAAGCAAAGCAACTTTACCAAGATGCTGCTAAACAAACTCAATCCGTTGTAGACACCATTGAACCACGTATTCAACAAGTCGAACAAGAAGAACCCCAATACAAACAACAATAATAAAAAAGCAAGAAAAGGTTGGTTGAGTTTCAACCAACCTTTTTACACCTTCAATGATAAAACAAAGGGGTGATTTCATGAAAGAAAAAACAAACAAATTAATCATTTTTCTTTTATTACTAACTGTTATCGGATTAGGCTCAGGATGTAATAGAAATCAAAATCAATCTGGTGAGGACCATGAGGATTTGAATATTTCTCAGGTACATACAAGCAATCCAATCAATCAATCCGTGGCGAATCAAGCAAAAAAGAAGGTCATCACGGAGGAAGACATTTCGGATGTGAAGGCTGTGAATACGGATAAAGAGCTATTGATAGCGATCAAAGTCGAAAACTTTGAGCGTTTTCGATTAAAGAAAATCGAAAAGAACGTGAAATCAGACTTGGAAAAAGACTATCCGGATCATAAAGTCTTGGTTTCGACCGATTCAAAAATGTATTTGGAACTTGATCAATTAGAACAAAAAATCCAAAAGGGTAACACCAAACGGAAGGAATTAGAAAAGGATTTTATTAAAATTAAAAGTCTGATGAAAGAAAAAACCTAAGGAGAAAGAGGAGTCGGACCATGTCGAATAAACAAAAGAAAAAATTGACACCTGTTCAACAAGAATATCAAGGGATTCAAAAACACCGGGAAACACAGAGACCAGTAGTTAAAAATTGCATAAAAGCATTTTTAACAGGGGGCCTTATTTGTCTGATCGGGCAGCTCATTTCTGCCTTTTATATTTATTATTTTGATTTTACGGACCAAACAGCTGGAAATCCAACCGTAGGGACTTTAGTTTTTATTACGATGCTTCTTACAGGTTTCGGAGTCTATGACCGTATGGCTCAATTTGGAGGGGCCGGGACGGCTGTACCGGTTACTGGTTTCGGCAATGCCGTCATTTCTGCAGCGATTGAACATCGAACCGAAGGGTTGGTATTAGGGGTAGGCGGTAATATGTTTAAACTTGCAGGATCGGTGATTCTATTTGGCGTCTTTTCTGCGTTTGTCATTGCCTTGTTTAAAACAATTCTTATACAGTGGGGTGGTTTGTAATGTTAGAAGGTCATCGTACATGGGTCTTCGAACAAAAGCCCGTGATTATTTCTACAGGTACAGTGGGAGGGCCGTTTGAAGCAGATGGAGCTATCGCGAAAGATTTTGATCTTCTGCATGCAGATTTATGGCTTAATCAGGATTCTTATGAAAAAGCTCATAAAATACTTTTTGAAGAAGCTTGTCAAAAAGCAATGGAAAAGGGCGGGATTCAAAAGGAACAGGTTCAGTTTCTCCTTGCAGGAGACCTGATCAACCAGATTACCCCAACCAGTTTCGCGAGCCGAACAATTGGAGCCCCTTATTTTGGGTTGTTTGGTGCCTGTTCTACCTCCATGGAAGGATTAGCTTTAGGGGCCTATATTGTCAATACAAACGGAGCCAAATATTTGTTAACAGGGGCTTCTAGTCATGATACAGCCGTTGAAAAACAGTTTCGTTATCCAACGGAATATGGTGGACAAAAACCACCTACTGCACAATGGACCGTGACAGGGGCTGGTGCGGCCTTACTAAGTAATTCCGGGGTAGGGCCATGTGTCACTTCTGCCACAATCGGACGTGTTATCGATATGGGATTGACGGATCCATTTAATATGGGAGGGGCTATGGCTCCAGCTGCGGTTGATACCATTGAAGCTCATTTAAAGGAACGAAACATTGATCCATCTTATTACGATTTAATTGTCACCGGGGATCTCGGTCAGATTGGACATGAAGTGTCCCTTGATTTATTTAAAAAGCATGGAACCCCTATTCGTGAAGATCAGTATCAAGACTGCGGATTAATGATTTATCGGGAAGGGCAACCGGTTTTGGCAGGAGGTAGTGGCGCGGGGTGTTCAGCAACAGTCGTCTATGGTCATTTATTAAACCGAATGAAAAAAGGTGAATTTAAAAGAATGTTAGTCGTTGCAACAGGGGCCTTATTATCCCCCCTATCCTTTCAGCAAAATGAAACGATTCCTTGTATCGCCCATGCGGTGTCGATTGAATACGGGGGTGAACAATAGACATGATCTATTTTTGGGCTTTTGTCATAGGTGGTTTGATTTGTGTCATTGGGCAAATTATGTTTGATGTGTTTAAACTTACACCGGGACATACGTTAAGTACCCTTGTAGTGATAGGTGCCATTTTAGATGGGGTAGGTTTATATGAACCATTAATTGATTTTGCTGGGGCAGGAGCTACCGTTCCTATTACAAGCTTTGGGAATTCACTTGTACACGGGGCCATGCAAGAAGCCGAAAAACACGGGTTAGTCGGTGTACTTACAGGGATGTTCGAAGTGACAAGTTCCGGCATTTCAGCTGCCATTATTTTCGGCATGTTAGGAGCTTTGATTTTTAAACCAAAGGGATAAGGGGGATGTAAGATGACCATCGGATCGGAAGTAAAGCAATGTCTTGCCAGCCTAAAAGGCGTAGAAGCTAATCTTTCCAGTTTAGCATTACGTACACAAGATAACGAATCGAAACAAACCTTACATGAAACGATGATGGTAGTGAACGAAGTAGTGACAGATTTGAAAAAAAGGGTTGGAGAGTTGGAGAGGGAGGAATTCCAGTATAAAGGGTTTTAAATAAAGTATATAGGAGGTATTATATAGTGCCTGATTGGTTAGATGTATTTGTACGGGCTTTGTTGTTTCTCATTATCCTTTTTTTAGTAACTAAAATGCTAGGTAAAAAGCAACTATCTCAAATTTCTTATTTTGAGTATGTTACTGGTATAACCATAGGAAGTATTGGGGCAGAAGTTATTACGGGTCTTGAACGAAAAATTACAGTGGGGATTATAGGAATTATAACCACTGCCGCACTACCTTTTATAGTTGGACTTATTTCTGAGAAAAGTAAAAAGTTTCGGGACCTTATAGAAGGAAAAGGAACTGTTTTTATTAAAGATGGAAAAATCATGGAAGATAATTTGAAAAAGGAAAGATACACAACGGATGAATTGTTAGCATTACTTCGAAAGAAAGATGTCTTTCAGGTGTCTGATGTAGAATTCGCGATATTAGAGGCAACCGGAGATTTATCCGTTATGTTGAAGAAAGAGAACCAGCCTTTAACCGCAAAGGATTTAAACTTGACGGTCGCTTCAGTCAAGGAGCCTCAGACTGTCATAATGGATGGTGAAATATTGGATGAACCACTTTCGACGATTGGACGAAGTCGAGGTTGGTTACAAACTGAATTAGAAAAATTAGGGGTCACAATTGAAAATGTCTTTCTTGGACAAATAAATTCTTATGGAGAACTAACGGTGGACCTTTTTGATGATATATTGCAAGTACCATCTCCTCAAGAGAGGCCTCTACTTCTTTCGACTTTGAAAAAATGCCAAGCAGACTTAGAATTATTTGCACTAGGAACAGAAAATAAAGAAGCCAAGCAGATATATGAAAAAAACAGTGAAAAACTACAAAAAGCGATTGATAACGTTACCCACATCTTAAAAAATTGATTGTATGATCCGTTGTTCATGGGTTATTTTATTCGTTCTAAAAAACATAGGAGGCAGTTAAATGCCTCCTAAAACTCACCCAAAAGATGTCAAAGGTAATGCAGTAAAAGGAGATTATATATGTATATGTAGACAAAAGGGAAATTCAACTTGTCACGCCCCTTTTTAAAAAGATTGCTTTCAACTAATTACACATCTTAGCCTCATTCTGAAATCATATGCTTGTACATATATTAGCCATAAACACATGATAAAAGGTGATGTATATTTTTCAGAAAATCACGGCTATTATTATAGGAAGTCTATTATTGAGTATCGGAATAAACGGCTTTTTAGTTCCCCATCATTTATTAGATGGAGGGATTACAGGCATTGCCCTCATCATCCATTATTACTTTGAATTTCCGACAGGTTTAGCTATGTTCCTTTTAAGTATCCCTCTGTGTATATTCGCCTGGATCCATGAACGAACATTTTTTTATAATAGCTTTCTCGGTTTAATTGTTGCTTCTATATTCATTGATTGGCTAGAGCCTTTAAGAAACCAATTTTCTCTTTCTATTTTTCCGAGTATGTTAATAGGAGGGGGATTGATTGGAATTGGAGTAGGGATCATGCTTCGATATGAAGCAAGTACCGGAGGAACCGACTTGTTAGCTCAATTTATATCGAAAGCTTTTTCCGTAAATATAGGGGTAGTTATTTTCATGATAGATGGTCTAATTGTAACATCGGCGCTTAATACATTAGAGTTAAAAGCTTTCCTCTTTTCTTGCTTAACTATTTGTATGATCGGAATGATTACTTCTTTTATGGCTAGGCCATCGAATAGCTAAGGAATGAAAAAATGGTATGGTATAGAGCAAATAAAATACATAGTAAAGGACAAGGGGTAAACTAGAATGGATTTTTAGGAACCAATTGGTAATTTTGTCCATAAAAGTATATTCAAAGGTAGGGAAAGGAACCATTTAGAGCTTCAGATTGAATGATTGCATTTGCATTACACCCTCTACTGCTTTACCATTTTACTATTTTACTAATAAATAACTTATTGTCATATAGCGCTTGTAATATTTATAACCTTTTATAAATAAAGTACTTTAAATCAGCAGGTTATAAAGGAGCGTAAAAATGATTCTCTCTAAATTTGTAAATGAACTTCCCATTCCCCCAGTCTTA
>NZ_JBFTMS010000076.1:0-9560 GCF_056397085.1 Peribacillus sp. 05N428
CCACGCTTCCTCCAGCCCTTACCTCACGATAAGTACCTTGCGCTTCCTTAGTGGTTGGTCGATGTGTACCCCCACAGTGGACTTTCACCACCTAGATAGATGCCATGCCTGGCACACAAGAAAAAGCTGCCTTAAAGACAGCTCCGATCATCACAAACGCACTTGATAGCTGAAGAGCCTGTTACTTTCCGGAGTTCTCATCAACAGGTTTTCGTTTATGTTTTTCATTAATGATCTTTTTATTAAATATCTTAACTTCTCCAACCATTAGTAACCTCATATCCTCTACAATATACTTGGCTAACTCTTGGTCAGTGATGTCATCTCCATCAATATCAAGGCGGAATTCCTGCCCTTGAAGCCCACCGCCATTAGTAAACTTGATTTCAAAGTCAAATTGAACTCTCTTATCCATTTGAACCCTCCTCATAGATTGATTGATACTGGAATTGCATTAATATATAAACCTTTTGGCGACACAGGGTTTTTACACCTTTCACAGTTCTCACTAGACATATTCTAGACAAAAAAAACCTTTCCCTTCTTCAACTGACTGCCCCGATCATTTCATAAATAAAAAGAGCTGCCAATTTCAATAATAGATTAATTAGAAAAACTTGGAATTTAAGTTGTTGTATATTAAGATAGTATATGGTTAATATATTCCATTATATAGGAGGAGACATATGAAAAAGAGAATTCTACATACGGTACTTTCGATTGCTGTAGGAGCAGGGATACTTTCCGTTGGTGATGTTCCTGCCCAAGCTAAGAGTCAAAATCAAGAGATAAATGACTCTTACGCAATAGCTTTTAAAGGTGGATTACCAGAGAATTATCAAGAGGTAATACGGAAAGCCGGTGGTAAAGTAACCAAAGTCCTTCCAGAGGTTGGAGGAATAGAAGCTCAATCTGACGAGCCTTCTTTTCTTAAAAACCTAAAAGCTAATTCCTCAATAGAAGCTGCTAACAGAGAAATTCCCCTAACCTTAGACAAAACAGCAGTCAGCCCTTATAACTATGGATCCAGTATCATCAGCCAGCAAAATTCTGAGAGTTATTGGGACTCCCAATGGGATATACAAAGGGTGACCAACAATGGGAAATCATATGATTTAGAAACAGGCGGATATAAAAATAAAGATGGCAGCATGACTCATAAAGCAGTGGTGGGAGTGATTGATACCGGAATTGATGAGTCTCATCCTGACTTAAAGAATAATAATTTAGGCGGACGTAACCTTGTTCCTGCTGGAATGGATGAATCTGAAACAGGGGATCCCACTGATATTAAAGATCGCAATGGGCATGGCACTCACGTTGCCGGGATCATTGGCGCAAATGGTAAAGTAAAGGGTGTAGGGCCGGATTTAGGAATCAGGTCCTACCGCGCATTATACTCAGAGCAAGCCCTTGGATTACCAACTTGGATTATAGATGGAATCATTGCAGCAACAAATGACAAGGTAGATGTTATTAATATGTCTCTACGTTTCTATAATAATAACAAAATGACATTTGAAGGAGAAAGTTATAAATCAATCGCTGAAACGTTACTTTGGAAGAGAGCCATTCAATATGCAGTAAAGAATGGAGTAACTGTAGTGGCCGGCAGTGGTAATGAAAGTTTAAATTTAGATGACAAGAAGGAAGTTAACGAATTTTTAAATAAATTGTATGAACCATATGGAATGAGCGTGAAAGGGCCTGCAACCGTGGTACCAGCACAGATGCCAGGAGTCATTAATGTGTCTGCCTCCACAAAATGGTCAACTCAACAGCTTGCTTTCTACTCTAATTATGGAAACAGTGCCATTGACGTGGCAGCTCCCGGAGGAGATTACGGGCCTGAATATGCAGAAACCAATGACCCTGCGGCGGCTGATCCAAGTAACTTAATTCTTAGTACTTGGCCTACCTATTTAGGTACTTCATATGAGTTTAATGCTGGTACTTCCATGGCCACTCCTCAAGTAGCTGGAATTGCAGGGGTTATTAAGGCAGCTCATCCGGAATATACACCGGCCCAAATAACCGCACGCATTAAGCAAACAACTCTTGACTATGGAAAGAAAGGACAAGATGCTTTATTTGGTTCAGGAGAAGCAAATGCTTATAGAGCATTGGAAAATATAAAGAAGTAGCTTATATTTCTGAAATATTAATAGTACAAGGAAAGGTTCTTGATAAGAACCTGTAACCCGAACAGTAATTGGGAAAAATATATCCATAACAAAAAAGGCTATATGCCCGAAATATAAAAAACGGAAACACATAAAATGCGTGAAGCCATATTCTAATTAACACAACTCACCAGTTAAAATTCATCCCCTACTTAATTGTAGGGATTTTTTTGTTTTATCGCTTAATTAAAAATTCTAGTCCAAGTAAAAAAAACATTTTCCAATTTGGATTATGGAACGATCCTGCCCCTTTAGTTTCATAAGTAATGGCCGCCGGCTAGCCTCACCTTTTTATGATTTTGGCAATCTTGAAAATTCCAAAGCCGCAAAGAATTATAAGACCCATTATAATAATTGGTATCAAAATATTAAATGACATTAAATCATCTCCCTTTAAATTAGTAAGTCATTCTTATATCCATATAATACCACATCAGAAATATCTACTTATTGAACTAACGCACCCTTTACACAAACCTTTGTTTTTAATTCTATAAAAAAAAGGAACTGTTTTTCACAGTTCCTAAGACTTTAGGCAAAAGGAGTTCTATCCAAATTTTTAAACATAGTTGATTGGAGCGGGTGTGCGAGACTCCTGCGGGAATAGCGAGTCCAAGGGAGACCCCACAGGCGCAAGTGCGCCGAGGAGGCTCCCGGACCGCCCGCGGAAAGCGAGTGCCTAAAGTGGAAATCAACGTCCAAATTTGTACAAGCAAAAAATGTAGACAAACTCGATTTTCATCGAGTTTGTCTACATTCTGAGGAACTCTTTTAGAATTTCCCAATGTACAACTAGAGCCAGTCTGCACTTTCATCAGCAAACCTTTGGAGGTCATTCATAAAAACACTTGCATGATAACCATCACAAACTGCATGATGAATTTGCAAAGAAACAGGCAAGAACCATTCATCTTTTATTTGTGAATATTTCCCCCCAGTTATAATGGGTAAGAGAAAATCGCCACCATTATTAATATTTAAATTAAATGCTGTAAAAGAACTCCAAGGGATCATGGATATCGGAATATGATTATCTGGTATAGGGGTCTTCGGAAATAAACAACCCGTACCATTGTATTCTTCTACATCTTTTTCATACTGGGAATGGAATTCAGAAAACCTACTTCCATTTGGTGACCAGATGCTAGAAAATGTGGATGTCTTCTTATCGAAAATTGTATAAGAAGGCAAAACTTCTGACCAATAACCTAAATTCCCTTCTTGGTTAAAGCTGGTTCTAAATTCTCGATGGGAATTAACTATTTTTGTAACCATAAAAATAAACGCGGGATATAACTTATAATTCTTCTTCTTTAAGTTTTCCATAAGAACAGTAATATTCATTTCATTCGTTATACTGAATGTTGTTTGTTGTTGTAAATAGTGTTCAAAGTACTCTTTTCGAACCCAATTTTCACGATCAATTATATTGAATTTCATATACAGCGCCTCCTAATGTGTTTTATTGATTTAGGAGGCTATTTCCTCTGCTTTTTTCATGACAGTCATCCTTTTATAAACGAATTCATACCCCAACATTATTAAATATTCCCAGACTAAAATCAACCTACAGGACGATCCTGCCCCGTTAATTCCATAAGGCATTAAGCATCACTATTTCTTATTCTTCTCAAATAACCCAAGCACTGCGCATAACGGCATGCAGCCAGACTTCTTATCAAAAGGGGTATGGACAAGGTTGAGGATATGATATGCCACATACTAAAATTCGTGCACCTATACTCAATCCACATACAGTACATTCAAAAAGTTCATGTCCTAAAAAAAGGCCATACCTTTCTTTAAAGGATATGGCTGGTGATATGGAGTTACTTTTAAACATGATCAGTGAAGGCTGAGGCATTTTGTTTTGTGTTATCTTCTGATCCTGTATCAATGATAATCATTTCATCGACCAGTTCCCTAACAGAAGCAAGACAGTTAGGAAGGGAGTCTTCTTCATCCTTTACAATCATGCATAAACTAATTGAAATCCCGCCCATTAAACCACCTCCCATAACAGCATATTAGTTTCTGCCTGCTATAATGTCTGGAGTTAGGGTGATCTAATTAAATTCAAGACATGACAAGGAAAATCGTCATTTGCAGGAAATTTAAGATTTTTTTTGCAAACGCATTTTTGTTATAATTCTTTTGCTGAAGGACCCTAATTTGTTTTATTTTTTAAATAATAATACGTATTTTCCTTATACTTGCGCATATTAAAAACAATAACATTGAAAGCGAGTTGAATACGTATTGTCTAAACAAGGGATGCAAAACAAGGATCAAACGAGAAAGCAAATCGAGAAACAGGATAAAAGAAATGATGTTGAACTAGGTAATGAATTTCAAATTGGAAACACAAGTTCACAGAGCTCAAAAAAAAGTGGACGTCAAGTAAATAAAAAATAACCCCGATCTTTCGGGGTTATTTTTTCGATTTATGAACTTTTTTAAAATGTTACATTTCTATTGGAGAATGACAACATTGGCATTTATTTTTACACCCCAAAAATATATAAAACCCTGTCCTAAAATTAGGACAGGGTTATAAGATGGCAAATTTACCTCTATTTCACATAAAGTTACTGCTGCACTATCTGAATAAGGTTGCCGCATGTATCATCGAAGACAGCTATTGTGCTTTCTCCCATTTTTGTCGGCTCCATCGTAAACTTCACGCCGTTTTCCAATAGCCGTTTGTACTCTTGATGAATATCTGCAACGCCAAACATTGTTGCTGGGATGCCTTCGGCTACTATCTTCTTTTGATATTCCTTTGCGGCAGGATGCTCATTCGGTTCGAGTAAAAGCTCGGTACCGTCAAGAGCATCGGGAGAAACAAGCGTAATCCACCTGAATTTCCCCATGGGAATGTCATGCTTTTTTACAAATCCCAGCTTTTCTGAATAAAATTCCAGTGCCTTGTCTTGGTCTTGTACGAATAAACTGGTAACAATGATTTTCATAATCCTTTGCCTCCTTTAATATTTACCACGTTGGTGCTCTGCAAACAATTTGGCTCCAAGCCGAAAAACCCACACATTCTTCAGAAGCCTGTTCCGATTTTATAAAATTACTCTATCCATCCTTTCAGCAAGTTTCTAAGTGGTTCGTTGTTGAACATTAGTACTCGATATTTTCCCTTTCGTTTTGATTTTACGAGTCCTGCATCTTCCAATGCTGCTAGATGTTTAGCGATTGCCTGTCGCGAAATGGCAAGGTCGTGCTTCGTAATGAGACGTACCGTAAGTTCATACAACGTCAGCTCGTTGCGTTCAGATAGTTCGTCCAATATCAGCCGCCGGGTCGAATCGCCGAGTGCTTTGAATATAGCGTCTTTATCCCACATACATCAATTATAAGCAACTCTATAGTTGCATGTCAACAAGTATAAGCAACTTTATGGTTGCTTGTCAATCGCACCTATTCCTGATCGGGAAAGCCAAAATACATATGTTGTTCTATTATTTCCATCATCAGGCTCCATCATGAATAACCCCAACACTCATTCATCTCCAATAATTGCAGACAATTTTAGTATTGGTTTTAGTTTTTCATCTTAAACAGCCCCGTTAAGTAAAGCACCCCTTTAGATAACTTACGCTCGTGCGAAATTAGTGCATTGCCTTATCAGATTCCCCCTGCCTAATTTGGTACTAATGGACAGTTCTAATCATATTCTTATTAAAGAAAACAATTAGAAGGGGGGCAAAATCAGTTGATAAAAGTGAAGGTTGGTTTACGGCCCATTGTAAGTAAGATAAATTTACCTACTGTTTTGAAAACGACTATACTTCCGGGTGACTCCATTGAAAGATTATTTATTGCAACCCAGGTAGGAGAGATCTTTTACATAGGAAACGGAGATATAAGGACTTTTTTAGATATTCGCCCGCGAATCCTAAAACTAGGTGCTTCTGGCGGCGGATATGATGAACGGGGATTGCTGGGGCTAGCGTTTCATCCCGAATTTTATTATAACGGCCTGTTTTACCTTCATTATTCAGTGGCAGGAACACAAGGTCCAGGTGCTCTTTCTGAATCTTTTAAGCCTGACCCGTGTGATCCCAAAACGTTAAACCTAAGGTGGAGGGATAGAGAAACTAAATATGATCATATTGATACAATTGAAGAATGGATTTTACAATCGAATGGTCAACCTCAAAAACGACGGACATTACTTAACTTAAGACGGCCATTTAAAAATCATAATGGGTTCAATAGTTTAAACTTTTCACCTGAAACAGGAAAACTTGTTTTAACAACCGGAGATGGCGGATCAGGCTATGATCCATTTAACTTAAGCCAGGATGATCTCGAAATCGCCGGTAAAATAATCGAAATGGATGTAGGCAAGAATCTATACATCAATAATCCCCCCATTGTCACACGTTTTAATGAACTTCCCACACCCATTCAGGAAACGCTCATGGTAATGGCCAAAGGGGTGCGCAATATACCAGGCATTTCATTTCAAAGATTTTATAATCAGTATATTAAGTATGCGGGAAATGTCGGACAGCGTTTGGTCGAGTCGATTTATTCATTCGTTCAGTATAAACCAATACCGGTTACTCAGCTTATTCAAGCTTATTCCATGAATTCCGATTCTGACAAAGAAGGATTTATTAACTTTGGCTGGCGAGGTTGGGAAGGTGCTTTTCCTGCTTCGATTATAAGAAAGTGCACGGAAAATCCGGATTTGAATGAGAAAACAACTGCATATTACAATGAAGCAGCTGCGCTTTCAGGTATCCGTCTTCAGCCTTTGACTAGTTATTTTCATGAAGATACCAGACCCGATAAGTTTAGTGGAACTGCAATTACAGGAGTGCAAGCCTATATGGGGGAAAGAATCCCTGCTTTGACAGGAAGCGTTGTGTTTACCGATCTTGCCCGGAAAGAAACTCAACCTAAGGTAAGAGGGGCTTTAGCTTATACCACCATAAGACCAAATGGTCAACAAAATGATTTTAGTGTAATACAAACCGATTATGATTTTGGGTCTCAATCAGCTTATTATGTTAATTTGGGAACGAACCTGGATCAAACCAGACTATATTTAGGGGTTTATGGCTCTATGAAAGTGACTGATTTTAACCAAGGTACGATTTTTGAAATCGTTGAACCCTAACTTTCAAATTCTACTTAATCTTGATAATTAGATTTAGTGATGGGGACTCACTGAACTTTAATCACTTTTAATCGTTTAAAAATGATTAAAGCCATTTCAACCCAAAACCAGCTATAAATCAAAGCTAATAAAAAGCCAGTTATAAGAACTGAAAAGGAAACAGACACGGCTGGACCTAAAACCGGAAAGTGAAAAATAAATAGTAGACTCATAATGCCTGACATTAAAAGAATGGCACCAACAGCAATAACACTTAATCTCTTCCTAAAAAAGGAAAAAGAGGTCCCTATGCCAAGACCCAATAATCCAGTTGTAAAAGGAAATACAATGAGTTCAGTTGGCTGTAGGATGAATAACAACATAATTGTCAAAAGGTAGGTCATCACTCCAAATGGAATGGAAAACATGGAACCTAACAGAATAGGTGCAGTGGCTAGCGGACTTATAAAATATCCGATACCTGGTAAAAAGCCTGGAGCAGCCTGTAGAATGGCAGAAACACAAGCAAAAATGGACACTAAAATGAGCTTCATCGTTTTTTTATGTTTATTGAAAATGATTTGAGATAAACGGACCTCTTCAGAAATAGGTTTTAAAAAATACACCTTTCCACCTCATTCTAAATGGTTTATACGTTACCATACATTATATTTGCCATTCATTAGAGGTGGAACCATTATTAATGATCCAACACCCATATCCTGAAATGAAAAATCATTCTCCTTTGCCTAAAAAAAAACAAGGCCATATTTGGCCCTGCCTTTTATTCGACGATCACTTTCCCAACCATTCCTTCCTGGAAATGGTACCGGCATATCAGTTCATATGTACCCGGCTGTTTCGGTTGCACGGTAATGGTTTTTTCTTTACCTGCCTGGACCTCTGCGTCAATTCCGAGCTTTTCCACTGTGAAGGTGTGCTCTTTCTTACCTTTATTTTTCAAAATCAATGTTGTGGCTGTTCCACTTGGAATAGTGATGACTTCCGGATTAAAGAAATCATCGTTCAACTCGACCTCAATCGATTTCACCGCAGGCTGAGTTACAACACGAGATTCGGCAGATATGCCGAATGATCCTAGAGTTGTCACAACGACAACCGTTGCAAGCACAACAACCAATCCTGTTACCCACTTTTTCACAGACATTCGCATTCCCTCCTTCCCTTACCCTATTTTTTTCTAATTCATAAAATATTATTACTATTAATTTGGTTACAGTGCGCTTTCAAATAAATGAAAAGAAAAAGATCGCCACTAATGACGATCTTCTGGAGTCTAATCTTATGATTTTGTATCATAGTCCTTTTTGACATTTTACCATTATAAATTTAAATGGAGGTTTATTTTCCGCATTCTTATGCGGCTCAACTACTTCAGAAAACTCTACCAGTCCATAATTTCCAAATTCTTGTTTAATCGAGTCGGAATCATAAAAAAACATTTTCATCCCTTCCATTATCTCGAAATAGTCTTTACCCAGTTGTTTGCCCTTACCAAACATTGGGGCCTCTTTTGAAATAGCAGTAAAAATCATATATCCATTTGGCTTTAACTGATTATAGCAAGCTTTAATAAACTTCTCTCTCTCACGATTATTCAATAAGTGAATAAGGGCATAACAAAATATCCCATCATAAAGTTTATTATCAAAAGGCATATCGGTTACTGAACCATGAAAAATATTAAGATTAAGCCCATTTTGCCTTGCCAATTCTATCGCTGTTTTTGAAATTTCGATACCTGTTACATGTATTCCGTTGTCCGTAAAAACCTTGGCATTTCTGCCATATCCAATACCTGGAATCAATATATCCTTAACTTTCTTTTCAAGGAAAAAGTCCTTTGTCAAGATTGCGGAGTCTGAAGGTTCAAATCCCCACATCATATGATTTTCTATAAAACTTGATTCCCAGATTTCCGTCATACCTCAATCTCCTTTAAGAGTATTGGATTTCATTCTTTAAAATCTGCTGTTTTACATAAGCATAGGTTACATTACATTAAACGATAAAGTTCTTTCCTTTATTGCTTCTTTATCCTGTTAAATAGTTTAAGCCATTTGAATCTACTCATCATCATTTGCTGTGATAAAGGAGTTGTACAACACTCCACATTTTACCATATAATGTACATTCTCCACGCCGCCCCTGGAGGCTTTCCCTCCCATGTCTCAACGGGTCAATTGCCCTATCATTCCTTCGTCATGCCTATCCAAGGGGTGGAGGCCAGTTATGCT
>NZ_JBFTMS010000077.1:0-8476 GCF_056397085.1 Peribacillus sp. 05N428
ATATTATTAGCACCCTCATGTGGAAGGAAATAACCCTGATGTGTACCGCCTAATTTATTAACTAATCGAATCCACATCTTACCGTATTCCTCGAACTCATTTAATTTATATGGGTCAATAACATATTTCAAATAGCATGTAACCATTTTTACCCCCCCCCGAAAAATCTATTTTTTTCCATCATAACATATAATTCGACTAACCTGCCCCGTTAGTACAATTGGTTACTCCATGTACTTCCGCCTCTTAATCCTACTAGTAATTCAATCAAACCCACCCTCTTTCGAGGTGTAGCTTTTAAATAAAGTTTAATCAAAAATATCTCGCAAACCCACATTTTACGATAAATAAAAAGAATCTATTTTGAAAAAAGATTGATCAAAATAGATTCCTATCCAGAATATTTCAATTTGATTTTTATTAAAAATTTTAATCAATTTCAGTGTATCTAAAGTTTATTCTGCCTTCTCGAATTGAATGTGCCAGCTTTCCATGACTTTCCCGGCCGGGCTGATCTCTGAAACAAGCTTGTGCTTCACCGGCGTGCTTGCCGTCCATATGATCGGTCAGCACCTGTTCGGTCCCGGATGGGTTGATGGACAGAATCATTAGCTGAAATATTTGCCGAATTAGCCATCAGTGCGCCTCCTGGATCATCCATCCTGCAAGATCGGACGGACCGGCCGGCTTCTTCTTATTGGCGGAGCCGTCGCGTGGACGAAGCATGCCGCCAACGAGACGAAGTCCCTGTTTCCTCGTCATGAATCGTCCGATCTGCGTACCTATATAATTCTGTGTACCCGGAACGACATACAGCTTCCCGTCCTTCAATGCCCGAAGCGCAACTTCCACGACTCGCTCCGGTGTGTCTTTCTTACCGACGGCGGCTTCTTCCGCGCCTACAACGTTGAAGAAGCCGGTGTCCGTCGCTCCGGGACAAAGCGTGAAAAATTGGACGCCACTGTTGCGGTTCTCCCACCACAAGGCTTGGGTAAACGACAAGACGAAGGCTTTCGTTGCTCCGTATACGGCCATATAGGGAAGGGGCTGAAATCCGGCGGTCGATGCGACATTGATAACGGCCCCGGAGTTTCTACACAACATATCCGGCAAGAACAAGTGCGTCATATCTACAACAGCGGCAACATTGAGCATGACTTCCTCATGCTGGCGCACGCCTGATATTTGTTCAAACAAACCGTGCGTGGCAAAGCCTGCGTTGTTGACCAGCAGTTCGATCTCTAAATTAAGAAGTTGACATTGCCGATATAACTCGCCAGGCGCGCCCTCTTTGCCAAGATCGGTAGGAATCACCTCGACCTTGACGCCGTGCTTCTTTCTAAGCTCCGATGCCAAGTTCTCCAGCTTGTTTTTCGATCGGGCTACGAGTACAAGGTCGCCACCCTCTTTGGCCAATTGTCGGGCGAATTGCTCTCCGATGCCGGATGAAGCTCCCGTGACAAGCGCCCAATTTCCTTTTATGTTCATTGTGCAACTCTCCTATCTACTTTTTTATAATTAGGAAACAGTGTTACTTTGTCCTTAAAAATAATTCCTGACTCTCATAAGAGTCAAGAATTGTGATGCGTCCCGGTAACACTGTTTCCAATTGAAATCATTGTAACTAAGCTTTTTAAGAAAGTCAACATCGTTTTTTGAATCATTGGTTTTTGGCATCCCTCGCAACATTGACAACGGTCCGACAATTATATTAAAATTCCTGTTAAGAGCTGGAAACATTGTTTCTTATCAAAAATGTATTAATTGAGGGTGATAGCGATGACAGACCAAAATAATTCCTTCGATGCAAATACGCAAAAGTTGGAAACGTATCAGGAGGCTCGCTTGAAAAATATTGAAAATCTTCGAAAACTCGTCGTCGATGCTGCTGCAACGATTTTGTACGATGAGGGTCCTGAAGCTGTGACGGTGCGTAAAGTTGCGCAGAAGATGAATTGCTCTACCAAAATCATATACAACCTGTTTGTTAATAAAGATGGACTGGCTCAGCAGCTTTATCTCGACGGCTGCAAGCTTCTTGCCAAAGAATTCGAGGGAACGCCGCGCGCTGACGATCCGATGCAGCAACTGTTTAATTTAGGAGAAACCTTCTGGCAATTCGGACAGCGTTACTCCGGTTATTACAAACTGATGTTCGGAGGAGCCTTCGCGGATTTCAAACCAGACGAGGAGAGCATACACGGCACCGTAACAGCTATGCAGCAATTGTTGACGGTAATTGGTAATGCGCAAGAGCAGGGACTGATTACCGGTCCGTATGACACGGAAACCGTCGTCCGTATCTTCTGGGCGTCGCTCCACGGTGTTATCCATCTTTACATGTGCGGACATTTTGGAGATGTGCAGTCCGCACATGCCGTTTACAAGCAAACGTTGTCTTTGGTTGTCGGTTCGTTATTTTCGAGTTGAGGCTTCTGGAGAGGAAAAAAGCATCTTATGGTGTCTTTTCTTTAATTTTTAAAACGTCGCAACTTTATTTCAAAACAACACGAGGGTATTTTTTTAATACAAGCAACCTTGATAAATGAATAAATAGAAAGGGCATGTTTTGAAAAAGATTAATCAAAACATGCCCTTATACTATTTAATTGATTATTCTTTTATAAAAAAGATTGAACATTTTTATGTTCCTTAATGAACTAACGCACCCGGTAGTTTAAGTACACTTTTTCACAATCTGGCTTTTAATAAAAATTAGATAAAAGAAAAAAGAATTGACATATCGTCATTTCACGATATAATTAAATCACGAAGCCGAAGAAACATAATGGTTTCCCAGTATCAAAAGGAAATTCAGTAACATTAAATATCGATAATTACGATATTATAAAATGGTTTATTTTTTTAAAATTATATATCGTTAATTAACAATATAACGATATATAAAAATGTATATATTTTTTTAACCTTATCCATCGTTAATTAACTATATAACGATGTATTGTGTGGATGTATACCCAAATTCAAATATATAGGTTAAAGAGAGGAAGAGTGTGAACTAATGAAATTCAAGGATTTACTTGTAGGTATATTATTTACTGTTTTATATGCTTCGGGAGCTGTGGTAATGAAATTTGGTCTTCATTCAGCCCCACCATTAACACTATCAACCATTCGGTTTATTATTGCAGGGCTCTTACTGCTTCTCTATCTTTATGGATTTAAAAAGGGCAAATATGCTATGCCCAATAAAAAAGAATTTAAGATTTTATTTTGGCTGGGTTTATTAAACACCTCGATATTTCTAGGGTTCGGTTTGTTGTCTCTTCGAACTGTATCATCTGGAATATTCAATCTTTTTATACCAATAAATCCATTTCTTTTTGCCCTGCTGGCCATGATATTTATGGGGCAATCCATTCGCCTTAGAGAATGGGGTGGGATGGTTGTATCATTTATTGGACTATTCGTAGCTACTTATCCATCATTTGCAGGTAGTCATTCGACGATAGGTGGTATCTTATTAATCACTTTCGCGATGATTGCTATGGCTGTGGGTAGTCTTATTTACAAAAAAGCGAATTTACAGTTACCAACCATAGTGGTTAACACGTGGCAGGTAATCATTGGAGGAGTAATTTTACTTATCCCAACGCTCATTTTAGAGTCTGGTGAGCCCATCACCATAGATATTCATTTTATCGGCTACTTACTTTGGTCCGTCTTTGCTCTTTCGATTTTCAATGTGAATCTTTGGTTTTATTTACTGAAAAAAGACGCCATCAAAGCGAACAATTGGTTGCTTTTGAATCCTGTCGCTGGATATATTCTTGGCGCAATGTTATTGGGAGAACCGATTACAGGGTATGCAGTGATTGGAACAATCGTCGTGCTTTTAGGCTTATATTTATCGGGAAGTTTTCGTGTTAAACCATCTAACTAAACAAAGTATAAGAGATAGTCGACTTCTATGCAGGCGAGCTTGTATTTTAACTGCATATTGTTAAACCCTTGAAAGGAGGTGAAACAATGAAAATTGAAACTGATGTAGAAAGTCTTTATCAAAAGATGGTCGAAGGCCATTCTTTAGATATTAACCATAAAATGATTCAACTAGTTGATAAAGAGAAGTCAGCCATTTACTTTGCTTCCCTACAAAAGGATTTTGATGTCGTTAAACGCGTGGTTCAAGCACTAAGTGGAAGCTTACTTCTTATGCAACTTGGAGTTAAACAAGATGTAAGTTTAACCGTATCAACGGCCAAAGAGTCATTAGTTGAGACTACTAAACGAATTAAAGACGTAGTAGTTCCTCTTGGACTAAAAATACACTTTGACCATTTGATGTATAGTGTTCAGGCCCTAAATAGGATTTTTGCTAAGTATTCTTTAGCTGAAGATATTTATTTTATGAATGAACGTCAATTAGAAGAGATTCAGCGTGCTTTAGACTTAGCAAATTCATATTTAAAAAAATCGTCCACTTTCTCAATGGGATTGGGGATGATCTCTCTAGAAACAAGTTGTTTCTGTGGTGCACATTAACCAACAATAACATTTAAAGGAGTTTAAACAAAAATGAAAAATTATTCTATCTGGGTATTAGAGTACTCTCGTGTAATGAAATATCATAAAAGTGGTGTAGTTTATGGGGCACATAATGAAGGTTATGTAAAACTACCTTACAGTTATGTGGTTATAAAAGGTAACGGTCATAATATTATGGTTGATGTAGGGTATAACCATAAGGATTATGGAAAGGTTCTTGGAGATAAATTTAACGTAGTCGATTGGCAGAGTCCTTCAGTGGTTCTAAAAGAAGTTGGCTTAAAGCCTGAAGATATTGATACAGTTATTATCACTCATGCTCATTTTGATCATTTTGGTAACGTAGAAGATTTCCCAAATGCAACTTTTTATATGCAAGAAAAAGAGTTGTCTAAATTTATATGGGCCATGTCACTTCCACATCAATTCCAATACTTGATGTCTGGTATTGATCCTTCAGATATCCTGCGTGGAGTACAACTTGCTAAAGAAGGACGCATGAGACTTTTAGATGGTGATGTTGAGGAATTTCTACCAGGAATAGATCTATTTGCTGCATTTGATACACACACTTACGGTTCTCAGTTCGTTCGAGTAAAACAAGGTGGTTCAGAGGAAGATAGTTGGGTCCTTGCTGGAGATAATGCTTATCAATTTGAAAATATTGAAGGGAAAAACCAAGACGGTATTCTTCTACCTGTTGGATTAGCTACTGGAAGTCAAACAGAAATGATATTTAGCTTAGATAAAATGCTAAAGTTGGTAGGACGAGATGCAAAACGTGTCATTCCAATTCACGAGCAAGGTATCACGGAAAGATTTCCTTCTCGCATAACAGACAAAGATCTATTTGTTGTAGAAGTTGATTTGGCAGATGATGAGGTATCGAAAGTAAAATAACTTAATACAAACAGTTAGAACCATGGGAGTAATAAAACTGACGAATATTCCATGGTTCTAATTTCATTCTTTTATATTGGAGTTGATACAATAGTCTATGAGTAATCAATTTGAAAATCACCGTGGTTATACTCAAATGTTTAAGGAAAATGAATTAACACTTGGTCTTTTATTTCCACTAGAATCTTATAAAGGTGATATTCCAAAAATGGATATAGCAGAACAGATGAGTTTGGCTAAAAAGGCAGAGAATTTTAAATTCGCCTCCTTATTCGTTAGAGATGTTCCTTTACGTGATCCCTGGTTTGGAGATGTAGGACAAATATATGATCCATTTGTTTTTCTGGGTTATTTAGCAGCTCATACAGAGAAGATAGCGTTAGGCACATCAAGTATATTACTGACATTACGACACCCTTTACACGTTGCAAAAGCAGCTGCTTCCGTTGATAAGCTATCAGGAGAGCGCCTTGTGCTTGGCATAGCAACGGGCGATAGACCCATTGAATTTCCAGCATTTAAAGTAGACCCCCTTGAAAAAGCAGACCGTTTTCAAGAGTCTGTCATGACTATGAGAAAAGTTTGGGGTGAACAGTTTCCTCATATTGATTCACCAAGGGTTCATATGGCTGAAGGAGATTTGCTTCCTAAACCTACATCTAATAATATTCCTTTGCTAGTAACTGGACACTCTTCTCAATCAGTTGAATGGATTGCAGAACATGGTGATGGGTGGATTTATTACCCTAGAAACGTGAATCAACAATTAGATCGGATACAGACATGGCGTTCCTCAACGAATGAATTTAAACCATTCGTTCAATCTTTGTACGTTGACTTAACTGAGGACCCTAACCAACCGCCTACTCCTATACATTTAGGATTTCGTATTGGGCGTAATACGCTTATTGAATATATCGAACATTTAAAACTTACTGGAGTAAACCATATTATTATTGTTCTTAAAAATTCGAAAAGACCAGCTTCCGAAGTTATTCAAGAGTTAGGAGAAGAAGTGGTTCCCTTTTTCTCTTCATTAATAATGTAATCTGCCTAAACTATAAGGAATTTACCAAAAGCATAACAGAATTTTTTAACCTTTTACACTTTATACTAATGGTTATTATGGTGTTATATAAGAAAAGTACAGAGTTAATAATAAATGTATTTTATTGATTTGACATTTCGTGAAAGGACGATATAATGAATGGTATGAAACCAGTTGAAATTTTTAAAGCATTGGGTAACGATACAAGGTTGCAAATATTAGAATGGTTAAAAGAGCCAGAGAAACATTTTTCGCCTCAACCCGAGGAAGTGAGTGATTTACAACAAGCAGGTGTGTGTGTAACACAGTTCCATAAAAAATTAAATGTTACACAATCAACGGCTTCTCAGCATCTTACCGTTCTCCTTCGAGCAGGACTTGTGACAGCGAAACGTCACGGGAGATGGACATATTATAAAAGGAATGAAGAAGCTTTTCATCAACTTAAAGAGATGATTGAGCATGATGTATAGGAGTAAAACTGAAATCCCTATAAGTGATTTCAGTTTTACTCTCTTTTTTTTGCTAGTACATATCGTTATTTAACGAAATAACCAAAGGTTATAATCCCAATAATATCAAATGGCAAAAATAACATTTAATTTTTATACAACTAACCTGCCCTGTTAGTTCCATAAGAAAAAAGCTGCCTTAAAGACAGCTCCGATCTTCAGCTAACGCACCTGTTAGTTCATTAAGACTTATGTAGAGTTGAAACAAACTGAGAAATAAAAAAAGGCAGAGCTCAATCATTCTGCCTTTAAAATATCCATAGTCTTCTTTATTCATAAAGGGAGGTCTGTAGGTTTTTTGACTCAATCATATCAGACACAAACGTATACAGATTTGGTGGATGCTCTGCAATGCGATGTGCAAGATACAAGTACCATTCCGTTCCATATGTGACGTACACCTTCGTCTGGAAATTCTCATCTCTCAGTGATTTAAGTAAATCTGGACGAACACCATCTAACATTTCTACTTCAGTATATGGATTGGCTATCAGTCCATTTTCTTTAAGTGCTGCGACAAGCTTTTCATCATGTGTTGCTATCGACAGAGGATGGTTTCTTGCCACACAAGCCATAACAAAATCTACGTAACGCTTATCTAGTTCTACAGATCGTGGGATATACGTACCTTCTTTTTCTTGATAAGCACCTTTTACTAAGCGAATTTTCCCTTGAAATTCCAGTAATTCTTGCAGGTCAAATTGGGAACGGAGTAAGTGTACTTGTAATGTTATGCCGAGATTCGCATACATCGGTGACAGTTTTTTATATATGTTAAGGATCTGATCGGTCTTTTCTGACTCCTCCATGCTAATCATGAGCTGGATATCGTATTGTTGAGCTTGTAGTGCGATTTCTTTCAAGTGTTTAGTTACAAGAGCATCTGAGATCGACATACCTATATGTGAAAGATCGAAAGAAATGGTTGATTTCATTTCTTTAGCGCCAATCTCGTTAATCAGTGAGAGAAATTCATTCTTTGCTGAGATACATTCATTTTCGGATCGTGTGTTTTCACCAAGATACTCGATAGATACTTGATAACCCATTTGAGCAAGCATGGAAATATGTGCCAATCCCTCTGCCCGTGTATGGCCTGAGACAAATCTTGTTGCAGCTTTCATAAAGAGAGGGAAAAGTTCCTTAGAGTTTTGTATGTATTCTTTGATATCTTCGTTTCGTGCGATCGATTTCAATGCTTTTGAAACACGCTGTTCTGCTTCGTTATACATTTATATCACGCCCTTTTTTATGGATAGTTTAGATTCGTTTGTGAAAATTCTGATTTCTTTATATAGTATACCATTTTACTAGATCATGATATGTGTTACCGTAAAGTCCGTATACACTACCTGGCCCCATAAGAAACTCCTATGGCGGCGCTCCTCGCCGCCACCATCTACTACGAAAATCTAAACTCAAAATAGAGTCTAACCCATTAACCCCTTGACAATAATGGAAAATAACAATACAACCAGGCTGAACTTTTTTTGGTGGATCTTAAGGA
>NZ_JBFTMS010000078.1:0-8018 GCF_056397085.1 Peribacillus sp. 05N428
CAAACCTAGTAATAAAATCCTTCCAGATGATGGTTGCAGGGATTGAATGCCGGACAATATTCCCTTTCCGCTTTCCCTGGATTCTGTCCAATTGGACTTATCGGGATCATTGTAAGATTGTAACGAGTGACGCCTAGATCCTTGCCCCTACGAGATTTGTTCATTTTACAATCTTCGTATATCTTTTACGAAATGGAGTATATTAACTACGAAGGGCGAAACGCTCAGGGGCAACCGAAACTCTTCATCTCCCTGACTCTCGTCCTTCATTTTTTTCCATTCTTTGTTGGTTATATGCATCGTACCATCCATTACGTATCCAAAAATTTGTCTTGTCATCAATGAGGTAATAACTCCAATATATATATAAAAATAATTCGATAAGAATTGGCCTTAGAAGTCAATTCCTCTTTTTCCTATTTGAGCACTTCTTTTCAGGGAGAATGTCCCATTACGAACTTCCATTGCAAGTGACCTAGTAAGACTAGGGCGGTGCTTGATTGGAGAAGATTAAACATACTAGGGAAAGGTATAATTCCCACGGACTATGGAGGGGACAATAGTATGAAAACATTAGCGAAAGTAGACGAAGAATATCAGGAAATTATTCTTTTAGTAAAAGAGCCTATGAGAAGCCATCTATTGATTGAGTTAATGACCGAAATGGAAAGGGAATACCATATCCCTATGATAAGTACTGAAGATTGGGAAATTAAAAA
Organism: Peribacillus sp. 05N428; assembly: GCF_056397085.1. Lineage (NCBI taxonomy): Bacteria > Bacillati > Bacillota > Bacilli > Caryophanales > Bacillaceae > Peribacillus > Peribacillus sp. 05N428. The sequence goes on from NZ_JBFTMS010000078.1 coordinate 720, forward strand.
TAAACCAGTTATTGCATTATATAGAAAGATCAGTTTAAGCATAAACTTAAATTCTCATATTTATTTCGATGGTTAAATAAAAGTCCTTTTTCGAGTGCCACTTCTAACGGTGGTATTTTTTTGTTCAGTTGTAACTTTGTAATAATGTTCAATGAACAAATAAATCTTTTTATTTTTATAGTTCAGTTACCATAACACTTCTTAGAATAAGTAATTAATTAAAATCCTTTCGTAAAGTGTACTTTTACGAACATAGTTAATTTCCAACCCAGCCCATTTAGTTAGTTACAAAAAAGAACCCATTTCATTAAGAAATGGTTCTTCCTAGGCGGAAATATCTAAGGAGAAAGCTGGGGTAACATACCAGCATAATAATTCAGAAATATAGGTTTTTTATATCCTCATCGAATAAAGCCATTTAATTATTACTCACGACTTCTCTATTTGGATATACTCCGTTTAGGTATAAATATACTCACATAAAACAAAACTATAAAGAATGGTGTTTTTTATTGGGATGGGAAAGGATGACCATGATGAATCATTTGTGGCGGAAATCGTTGAAATCTAAAATGGCGAAAAAAACTCCAACAGTGGGACAATTCAAGCAAGAACAAGATCCGCTATTTGATAACTTGGCTAATAACGAAAACAAGTTCCGCTCTATATATAAAGATTGCTCTGATGTTATCTTTCGTCCTTTTTTCATAGGTGGAAAAGATAAATCCATTCTACTTTACATTGAAGGTTTGTCAAACATTGAAGAAATAGATGACAATGTACTTTCTCCACTTATGCAGAACACTGAGGAGGAATTCTACAACGTTAATAGTCTGATCGAAAAGAAAATATCTGTTTCCAATGTGAAAGAAATCAAAACATTTTCTGAGTGTATACAGGAAATCTCCTCGGGAAATCCAGTGATACTGGTAGATAAGAGGAAAACGGGCTTTTCGTTAGGCCTCTCAAAATGGGAAAAACGTTCAGTTGAGGAACCATCAGCTGAAATGGTCGTCAGGGGACCACGTGAAGCATTTGTGGAAACCTTACGGGTAAACACTTCCTTACTTCGAAGAAAAATAAGAAGTCCTGAACTAAAAATGCAATCAATTGAGATAGGTCGTTACACCAAAACAAAGGTTGTTATCGCGTATATGGAAGGAATTGCAGATAGGACTTTAATAGAAGAAACCCAAAACCGGCTAAGCCGAATTGAAATTGACGGAATATTGGAAAGCGGAGTGATACAAGAGCTTATTGAAGACAACCCATCATCCCCCTTCCCTCAGGTTTTAGCGACTGAGCGCCCTGATGTAGTTACCTCAAACCTTCTTGAAGGACGTGTGGCCATCTTAGTAGATGGCACTCCTTTTTCTATCGTTGTGCCTTCAACTTTTTATTCTTTACTGCAATCAAGTGAGGATTATTATGAACGATTCTTGATTGGGACGGCTATTCGATGGCTTCGTTACCTTTTCCTTGTGATTTCACTGTTCCTCCCTGCCTTGTATGTAGCGTTAATCACCTTTCACCATGAGATGATTCCGACGAACCTTTTGATTAGTATGGCTGCCTCTCGAGAGCATGTTCCATTTCCTGCTCTCGTTGAAGTTTTAATCATGGAAGTCATGTTTGAAGCGTTGCGTGAAGCAGGGTTACGACTTCCAAAACAGATCGGGGGTGCAGTAAGCATTGTCGGGGCTCTTGTCATAGGTGAAGCTGCTGTTTCCGCGGGAATTGTCTCTGCACCAATGGTTATAGTCGTTGCGATTACAGGCGTCGCCTCTTTTACGATTCCACGGTATCCGGCAGCAATCGCGATTCGTATGCTTCGTTTTCCAATGATTCTTATTGCCGGGACACTAGGGATGCTTGGAATAATGCTTGGGACCATCACAATAATCATCCACTTATGTACGCTTCGTTCTTTTGGTGTACCGTATCTTAGCCCAGTAGCTCCGATGAAAAGTAGTGATTTAAAAGATGTGCTTACACGTGCCTCATGGTGGAAGCTGAATCCAAGGACTCCATTAACAGGGGAATACAATAAATATCGACAATCCACTGGGCAGAAGCCTGATCCGACTAGTAGGGGTAAAATGTAAACCGCAAATCTTTTATTATGTATTGAGGTGATACGAGATGATTGAGAAAGGAAGGATTAGCGCTCTGCAGATGGCCATCATAATCTATCCGACGATTATGGCAACGGCTATTCTCTTAGTTCCGGCCATTACGGGAAAATTCGCAAAACAAGACATGTGGTTATCGCCAATTTGGGCTTCTTTTGCCGGTTTTCTCTCTGTCTATATTGCACAACAATTGAATAGGCGCTTTCCGGGGCAGACAGTCATCCAATATAGTGGGAAAATTTTAGGATGGATTCCAGGAAAAATTACCGGGTTTGTTTTCCTATTCTTTTATTTACATACAAATGGAATTGTATTAAGGGAGTACGGGGAATTTGTCGTTGGAAATTTTATGACAAAAACTCCAATGATCGTTGTAATTGGAAGCATGGTACTAGTCTGCGCCTTTTCCGTACACGGCGGACTTGAAGTAATAGCGAGAAGTGCAGAATTTCTTGTTCCGGTGGTTATTATATTGCTTCTAGTCATCGTTATATTACTTATCCCGGATCTTGAACCTAAGAATTTATATCCTGTCATGGAGAAAGGAATTATGCCTTCTCTGAAAGGAGCTGTTGTTCCATCAAGTTGGTTTACCGAATTCTTTCTCATCTCTTTCTTACTCCCATTTTTAGATAAAAAAGAAAAAGGATTGAAATGGGGCATGATCTCGGTGTTTGCTGTGATGCTTACTATGGTGGTAACCAATTTGTTTTCTCTTTTTTTATTTGGGGACATTACAGCTACTTTTACTTATCCAGTCATGAGTGCTGCCCGGTATATAAACCTAGCCGATTTTCTCCAACACCTTGACTCTATAGTGATGGCGATTTGGGTCTCTGGTACGTTTATCAAAATTTCAGTCTTCTATTATGCCATTGTAATTGGTACTGCTCAATGGTTAAATTTATCTGATCACCGGCCAATCGTTTTTCCGCTTGGTTTCCTATTAGTTCTAGTCAGCATTTGGTCGGCCCCGAATTTACAGGAACTCACTCATTCATTGAGCACTACTTGGCCTTTTTATGCCATTTTCATTCAAACGATTATACCAATTGTATTGTTGTTACTTGCTGTTCTGTGTAAAAAAACTTCTAAAAAGCCCAACTAATCAGCTGTGTGCCTGAAAGGGGAAAATGATGAATACTATTTCTTTAACGAAAGCAGTAAAACTAATGCTCACTTTTTCAATTTGTTCATCTACCCTCTTGCTTGCAGGCTGCTGGGATCGAGTAGAAATCAATAACATAGGAATTGTTTTGGCAGCAGGACTTGATAAAACAGCTGAGGATAAGATAGTGCTTTCTGTACAAATAGCTATTCCTGAAGCGATGGGAGGAGGACAAATGGGGGGTGGTCAAGGTGGAGGAGGTAAAACGATGATCGTTGAAAAAGCAACGGGTACTACAATTTTCGATGCCATGTCACTTCTTCAGGAAAAATTTTCCCGCCGTATTTTCTGGGGACATAACCAGGTAATCATCATAGGCGAAAAACTAGCTAAAGAAGGGATTCAGAAGCACATTGATTTTTTCGCACGTTCCCCAGATCCACCAATCAGGGCATATACATTTGTCACTGACGGTAAAGCCATAGATGTTTTGAAAGATAATCCTGATTTAGAGAAAAGTTCAGCAGAGTTTGCAAGAGACCTAGCAAACTTAAAAGTGGGAATGAGTGTAACCGTGAAAGACTTGTTGCAGATGTTAAGTAGCGAGGCGGGAGCGGCGGCACTTCCTTTGATAGAGGTAGGACAGAAAGGTGGTTTAAGTGTGAACGGAACGGCAGTTTTTAAAAAAGATAACATGGTAGGGGTAATCGACGATAAAGTAACAAGGGGATTATTATGGGTAAGAAATGAAATCGAATTATCCGCCGTAACCGTTAAGCCAAAAGGTGCTAAAGACCATATTTCATTCAATCTCCTTCGTTCCCGTACGAAGCTAATTCCTAAAATTGAGAACGGGAACTGGAAAATGACGGTTAAAATTGTGACGGAAGATGATGTAGTGGATAACGAAACAAAATTAAATCTTATGAATCCAAGGATTGTGAAAAAGCTTGAAAGGCAATTAGAACAAGAAATTGTACAACGAATTCGAATAATGCTTGAACAACTTCAAAATGAGATGGAAACAGACATTTTGGGTTTTGCAGAGGCGTTTCACCGTCAATATCCAGATCAGTGGTCAAATGTAAAGGATCATTGGGGCGAGAAATTTCCAGAAATAGAGGTTGAAATCAAAAGTAAAGCGTATATAAGGAGACCAGGAATGTCTACTTCACCGCAAGGAGTACCGGAAAAAGAGGTGATAGGAAATTGAGGTGGGCATTTGTGTTCGGTATAACCGTAGTTGCTATTCTCATGACGCTATATGAATGGCAAAAAATGAATAAGAATCAGAAGAAGGAAAAACGGGCCTTTGTGACATTGACAATGGCAGGATGGCTGCTAGCCGTCCTTCTCGTTTTCTTTCCGGATATGCCAGGACCTACTCACTTGATGGATGTGATTTTTAAGCCCTTAGGCAAGCTTTTGGAAAAGTAATGTTAAAAGGGAGAAATAAATTTTGTTTGAAAGAGAAATAATTTTTGTCTTTCAACTGGGAATTATGTTTAATTAGCAGGAAATACTTTAGAAGCGACTGTACAAACGCCTGCAAGAAGAATGGTTGAAGTAAGTGATTCGACAAGTATGTTTTTACTGTCAGATGGAGCGAAAATGATTCGTGGTCAAACGATTATTATGACGGTGGTATTCCTTGCTTTTTAATTTTATTGGTAAAAATTTAAAGTTTTTTTATCCGGATACTACCGTGATTTCAGATGGAAAAGAAAAATCAAGCAGGTAATACAAACGCTGGTCAATTCGGTACTGGCTCCATGCCAACAATGGCTTTGGTCCATTTCATGATCACTTTTTACTTGCGAGATCCATTCCAGAAAATGCCGAAATCCTTCTTTCGTATTTTCGAAGTAACAGGGTGAACCAAACTCTAATCCTCTAAAGTCTTGAGCTCTGGCTGATGCTTGAATTTTGCGGTATCCACACCGATAATAAGTGTTTCAGAAGTAATTTGAGCGATTTTCTTGTTTTGGTTATAATTCATGATAGGCCTCCTGATTATGATGATGTTGTCCTTTTCGCTGGCAAGCTTTGGGACACTTTAATCATATCAAGGGGTCTTTTTGTGCTAAAATCTCATTTTCATTTATTACAGGAATGCTGCCCCGATAGTTGCATACAAAAAAGCTGCCTTTAAGACATCAAGAATCGCGCCCGATTGTGGAAAACCAAAGAATAACAAACACCCTATCAGATAAATTCATAAAACGGATTCTCTGATTCATCTTTTTTTAAATCCACATTATATTCACCAAGAAAATTGATGTGCTCCTACCCTAACAAATTTTATTTAGGACTTACATGTATGCCTTCACTCTCTCGCCAATCTGCGTAAAGTATACGCTTTACATTATCATATCCATTGGTAGTTAATTGGTTATCTAACCACTGTTGATCAAATCCGAGTTCATGTAAATTATCCCATAAAATTTCCCCATCTATAATTAACGATGTTGGGAGGTCTACTGGACTTTCTGGAAGATTGAGATCTTGCTTGTCTGGTTTTTGATACTTGGATTTTAATAATAAACTTATTTGCCCATTAGCTTCCAATATACCGTATTTGACTTCGCGAACTGAAAAGACATTATTTTGACGGAGTATACTCAATACTTGATTTACATCCAATTTGTTCTTTGTAAGTAACTTTCTGTCCATAACACCATCTCGAATGATGATGTTAGGATTGCCTAATAAGAGAGAACGTGTCGATTTATTTTTTAGAGTCATAAACTCTATTCCCAACATAAGAAACGTCCACAATCCGATGGCATATAAAAAATGAAAAATCCCTACCTTATCTTCATAAATGGTATTTCCTAAAAAATCTCCAAGTACTAACACAAAAACTAAGTGAAACGGGGTTAACTGATAGATGGATGTTCTTCCTGTTATGATAATGATAAAAAATAAAGTGGCAAAACCAACGATGACTTTGATCGTCAGTAAACCAATATTAACTTCTTCCAAAGTTTTTTCCTCCAATTTAAATTTTTAATTAGTTGTAAGATCTTGAGGTTTAGATACAGAGGCTAGTTTTAGTATTAAAGCTCGAGTTACAATTCCAACAATGATGTAATATATGAATGATTATCTGTATCTCCACTCTAAATAATTAACAAGTTTGACCCACTCGCAAAAGGGTTCACCTAAATAGGCATATGTTAGTGCCATAATGATCTGGGCTAAAATAAAAGATTTCCATTTTCTGAAATATTGATATAACAACATGTAAGCTACAGGTACCATTAAAAATCAAAAGGAAAGGCCCGAGGAATAAAAGGTAGGAATGCAATGGGGTAATCCCAAAAACTATATTGTGCACTAACTACATCTAATAAGGTTGTTGTCAAGATAATTATGGTACCAAATAACAAAATTTCTAAAATAATGTCTCGTTTAACAAGTTTCGCCCATATAACCCAAGGCACAACTAAAAAAACGACTAGTATCCACCATTCCCAAGTTAAAAACTCATTTTTTAGCCAACCATTTAATTCTAAATGATACAGCTTATCTTCTAATAAACGTATTTCCTTAAGATTTTCAAATATATTATCTATTGATATCACCCCTATATTTAAATTAAAAGGTAACAGATATTTTTGAATTCAAACTCTTTGAGGTGCCTTTTTAGTATTACCGTTTTTTAGTAATGAATTTCCATCGTAAATAAGAAAAAAACCCATGTTGAAAGTTCTTCTAACACGGGTTTTCGACTTTTTTCAAATGAATCAGAAATATTTAAAAACAATGAAATTTTTTAAATCTAGATTTAAGATAGAACAATAAAAACGGATACATCAACTTTTAATAATGGAGAAAGCAGGCGAGAACCCTGTTCAACAATGCGCTCGGTCAGGGATCGTTGCAACAAGTCTTCAATTCTTAATGGTACAGAATCAGTAAGATCCCTCTCGAACTGCTCTGTGAGTTCCCTTGCCACATCAGCACTGTACACGACTTGACACACTTCATAATTCAGGCGAAAACTTCTCATATCATAGTTTGCTGCGCCTACTTCTGCAATTTCCTCATCAATGA
>NZ_JBFTMS010000079.1:0-7952 GCF_056397085.1 Peribacillus sp. 05N428
TAAAAATGATATAAGAGTGCATTTTGAGAGTATAATGACGGATGATAAAGAGACAAAACTTTTATTGACCTTCCAAAGTAAGAAAACAAATTTAAAAAATTATTATGTCGATAATTTTGAGGGAGACACATTGATTAACCTCTTTGTTGGAAATACACAGAAAAAATCATTATCTTGTGTGGGTTGGGGAAGTAGATATTACGATAGTAAAGAAAACAAAGTGGTTAAAGCTTTATCCTTTGAATCCCTAAAAAAATATGCTGGACARGACATCCGAYTAGAAATTGAAAATTTGACGATATACGATAAYAATAAGACTCRAAAAGTACAAACAATATGGCCACTTGATATAAGGCTTGATRAATCAGCYGTTTTAAAAAGAGAAACTATGGAAATAAACAAAGAATTTATTTTTGAAAAAGAAACATAYAAAATTATAAGGWTAGAGTTCTCGCCACTAGAAACAAGAGTTGTCGTTACTGGATCTGATACAAAACTCCAAACTGCAGAGAGTGGATCCCAGTATAGAAAGATGAGCAAGTTAGAGCATAAATTGCTTAATACAAGGAAAGTAAATAAAAAATACGGGTATTTCGTTGACAATAAAAAGTCTGGTGTATTTCTAAAATCAGCTGGTGAAAAAGTTGATCCTATCTTTAATAAGGGTGAGGTATCAGGTGACGATGATGAATACAACATGGTTTTTGCTCCTGTCAAGAACCGTCAAGACTGCATTCTTGAAGTTGGTAATGATATTAAGATTCCACTAACAAGATAAATAATGGTTCGTTTTAGCTGCCCCTAAATGGCAGCTTTTTCTTATGGAACTAAAGGGGCAGGATAGTTGAAGAGTACTGTTTAATCTTTGTTCAACAATTGGGCCAGAGTGTTGAGTAAAGAAATGGTTGTTTTATGTTAAACTAAAAGAAAGGTATAATTAGTTAATAAATGTAAAAAGTGTAAAGTTATAGCGTTTTAGACTAGGTTTCTATGAAAGGTGGGCATATAAGACATGTCATATCAAGTTCTAACAGATTCTGACGTTTTGAGATTGACTAGAATGAAACCCGTCATTGAGGCAATTGAGCGCGTTTTTCGTGAACAAGCAAATGCAACCCTTGTTTCACCACCTCGATTTCAGTTGGGGACGGAGAATGGAAACTTGGTTTTCACTGCTGGCGCCGCAACGGAGACTGAAAAAGTTATAGGCTTTCGAGTTTACGATACCTATTCAAACGATCATTCGGGTCACGAACAACTGGTATCTGTGTTTGATTCCGTGACAGGTGTATTCAAAGGCGTTATTATTGGCAATTCACTTGGTGCCCTTCGCACGGGCGCAATTGGGGGAGCTGCCATTAATGCCATGTCTCGGTCAGATGCAGAACAGCTAGCGATAATTGGAACAGGTATACAAGCTCGTACGCAGTTAGAAGCAGCTATAGCTATTCGTGATATTAAAAGGGTTCTGGTTTACAGTCGTAATGATATAAATCGAAAGAAGTTTGCCGAAGAAATGTCTGAAAAACTTGATTTGGATGTAATTCCTATGGATTCACCCAAAAAGTGTGTGGAGAAGGCAGATATCATCATCTGTGCTACAAATAGTCGTTCACCAGTGATTGATGCGGATTGGTTAAAACCGGGTGTACATATCAATACTGTTGGACCAAAATCGATGAATGGACATGAGTTGCCCATAGAAGTAGCTGGTAAAAGCTCCGTAATTAGTACAGACTCCCTTGAACAGTTACGTGCCTATTCAACACCTCACTTCTTAGCCAATACTCCTTATGAACAGAATATTGTACAGCTTTCGGACATCGTAACTGGAAAAACACCGGGCAGAACTTCAATCAATGATGTTACATTGTTTTGTTCCGTGGGACTTTCTGGCACTGAAGTGGTTGTTGCAAATGAGATTATGAAAATGGCAGAAAAGTAAGCGAGGATTTGAAATGTCACAAACCTATATGGTTTGAGGAATCTTCTTCGCTTTTCTTATAGAACTAACGGGTGCTTTAGCTGAAGATTAGAGCTGTTTTTAAGGCAGCTTTTTCTTTATGCAACGCAGGTTAGTTTAAGGGGTATTATGGAATTTGTGGTAAAATGCAGGTAACGATTTTTGGAATTACTGGGGGAGGTTAAATGCAGGGTGACAAAAATGAAACAAAATATATGGGAGAAAGAATATAGAAATGTTGAGAGTTTATGGGGTTTCAATCCTAATAGTATCTTATCTCAATATGTTGAAATGCTTCCTAAAAACGGAGAGGTTTTAGACATAGGTATTGGAGAGGGCAGAAATGCCCTTTTTTTTGCTAAACAGGGATTTGCTGTTGAGGGTATCGATATTTCGGAAACGGCAGTGGAACGATGTTTGGAACTTTCGAAAGAGCACAATTTGAATATTAACGCTAAAGTTCAAGATATTACTTCTTTTGAGATTGAACCAAATAAATATTCTTTAATTATACTTTCAAATGTACTTAATTTTTTTCCTGATAAGGATATTAAAATTATTATCGAAAAGGTGAAAAATGGGTTGATTAAAAATGGGTTGGTATATATTAATGCCTTTGATGATAAAGAACCAGGTAGAAAGAAAGCTCCAGAGAAGTATGAGCAGTTAGCAGAGCATACGTTTTATATTGAAAGTTCAAATATGTTTCTTCATTATTTTACAAGAAGTGAATTAGAAGGCTTTTTTGCAGATTATAAAACGATAAGCTTGTCTCAGTCTTACTCTATGGACATTTCGCACGGTCAACCTCATTTCCATAGCACATTAGAAATAATGTCACAAAAGTCTTAAAAACGTTATCATTCTTATTACACTAATAACTGTGTTAGTTCCTGAAAAAGGCCATCATTTGATGGCCTTTGGAATGTAAAAAAATATTCTTAATGAACTAACGGGGCAGTTTAGTTGAAGAAGGATTTGCATCCGAAGTTAAAGAATAACTAATGAAATACATTTTACAAGGAGTAATTTTAAAGTGATTAATGAGGAAGAAATCGTTTCGCTTATTAGCAAAGATAAATGGATGATGGAAATATTAGAATCTACCAAATCATTGAATTTGCCTGATTGGTGGATATGTGCTGGATTTATCCGATCAAAGGTCTGGGATGTGTTACACGATTTTAGAGTAAGAACAACTATTCCAGATATTGATGTGATCTATTTTGATCCAACAAATATTGATAAATTAGAAGAAAAGAAAATCGAAAAAAAATTAAAATTTCTTATACCCAATATCCCTTGGTCGGTAAAGAATGAAGCGAGAATGCATGTTAAAAGTAATATGCCTCCTTATTCCTCGTCTGTTGATGCTATATCGAAGTTTCCAGAAACAGCAACAGCTTTAGGAGTAAAGTTAGATGAAAATGACAATGTAATATTAACAGCCCCTTGTGGAATTAGTGATGTTATTAATTTAGAAGTAAAACCAACACCTTATTTTAAAGAAACTAAAGAGCGAGTGGAAATTTATGAAGATCGCATAACAAAAAAGAATTGGAAATTAACTTGGAATAAGATAAAAGTTAACCACATCAAAATCCCTTATTAAGCTAACGGATGCCTTGGCTGAAGATCAGAGCTGTCTTAAAGACAGCTTTTTCTTATGGAACTATCGGGGCAGGATAGTTGAAGAACAAATGTGGTTTTTTATGGTAAAATAAACTTAAATTATTTTCATTAAGGGGTCTACCTGCTATGAAATTAGATGATAAAAAGAAAAAGATTCAAATGGAATATAGGGAGAAATTACAGCAAAAGAAAAAGAATAAAAAAATCACACTCGAAGCAATTGTAGTTGCTATTATCATTTTTCTATTTATTGTTTTAAATTCAATTTTTAAATCATTTTAACTGTTTTATGTCACAACTTGTGTTAACTCACAATAAGTCTTATTCAACAAACAGGTGCTTTACTTCAATAAGGGAGTTGCTTCGGCAGCTCTTTTTCTTATGGCTCTAACGGGGTAGTTTAGTTGAAGAAGGATAAAATGATAATAGGGAAAATGGGATAATATGGAGTATTAATGTATAATTGGATTGAAATTAGAAAGGGTGGGGATGTTTGAAAAAATCGTCTTTGTTCAACTTCTTAGCAGGACTTATCATCATTGGAGTACAGGTTTTTCATATCGTGAATGGGGCAGACCCTTTATTCCCTGTTATAATAATAGGTTTATTTGTAGTTTCGTTTATTATGGAACGAAAGGGTGTTACCTCCTTTTTCTGGGCAGGACTAACCATCTTATTGTTGTTGTTCTCCTTATGGACTATGCTTCCGCGATTGTTATTTGGGCCTTAAAACAAAGAAAGACCCTGTTGTTTGTGAAGAATTGTAATTAAACTAACGGGTGCTTTAGCTGAAGATCAGAGCTGTCTTAAGGCAGCTTTTTCTTATGGACTATCGGGGCAGGTTAGTTGAACAAGTAATCACACGTAATTATAGATTTTGAAAGGGAATTACTGGAGTGTAATGTTAAACTTTATAAAAATGATATTGAAAGGACTGGACTCAATTAATGGATATTAGAAAACCTAACGACTCGGAACTTAAAAAGGTTATGTTACTTTCACCACAAGCTGTTTTTGATGGCACATTGGGTGAAGTAAAACCTACAAATGAAAAAATCGAACAACTTGTTGAACCACTTCTTGAAAAGGGAAGCTATTATTTAATAGCAACAGAAGACGATAAATTAATGGGATGGGTCCTTATAGGGGCAATTAAAGACCAATTTACTGATAAAATGATTGGATTTATTTATGAATTATTTGTTATAGAAGAATTTAGAGGGAATGGAATTTCTAAAATGCTTATGAGAACTGCCATTGACCTTCTAAAACAAGATGGGTACTCAGAAGTCCGTCTAAGTGCTTTTGCAGAGAACCAAGCTATTAAATTGTACGAAAAAATGGGCTTTAACATAAGAACAGTTACTATGAGTTTGCCGTTTTGAATGAAAGGCACTTTAAGTTTTTACTTTGAAAAATACTAATTAATCATATATAAACAATTCTTATGGAACTAACGGGTGCGTTAGCTAAAGATCGGAGCTGTCTCAAAGGCAGCTTTTTCTTTATGAAACTATCGCGGCAAGTTACTGAAAGAAGGACCAATATAAGTATTTAGTATCCAATTCTATCCATAATTTAATGGTACAATTATACATATTATAAGGAGGTAGTTTATGTTTAAGAAAATCTTTATGTTATTTGGCTTTTTAATCACTTTCATTGGTCTCTCTTCTTTCCAATCTGATTTAGCAAATGCGCCAGTACCAGTAGATGAAGAAGTTATTCTATTACCTGGAAGTGTCACCTTAGTTGAAGATGACATTGAAACAGCAAAAAAACAAAGAGAAAAGGCGATGCAAGATATGGCAGATCACCCTGAATTGTTTCAATTTGCGACAGAAGTAAATACCCTAGAAGAGATGCCGTATAGTTTCAACTTTGATTTTAAATAATATTTTTTCTGCAAGCTAACGGGTGCATTAGCTGAAAATCGGAGCTGTCTATACGGCAGCTTTTTCTTTATGCAACTAAAGGGTGCGTTAGTTCAACAAAAAGGTTATTCAGCAGTGAATGTAAATGTTTCTTTTAAAGGTCTGCCTTCGCTACCTTTTTGAGTCCAAACGATTTCAACTTCCAATTCCGTTGCTTTTTCAGCTAAAAGGAAATTGCTAAATTTATAAGGATACCCATCATTCAATTGTTTTGCTAAAGAAATCGCCTGTTCATCAGTATCTATTTCTCTACAAGGATTATCAGGAGGACAACCAAAAAGTGCAAACTTCGTCGTAGAATTAGGTTCATTTCTAAACATATGAATTTCCGCAGTCAATACATCTTTACCAATGTTATCAACTTTTAAAGAGTAAGTATGAAATTTTCCCTTTTCGGGCTTTATTAACCCCTTATCTTGTTCAGCTTCTCCTACTTGAACTGACTATTGTTTCGATGTTTGTTTGGTTGGTAATTCACCAAAGGTTAAAGCTTTTGCCTCTAGAGTTGGTGCGACTACGTTCAAAAGAAATAATGTACATATAGCAAAAATCGTTTTCTTAACCATAACTACCTCCTTGTTTTAATTACAGTTACTTTGCCCAAAATGGAATGGAATATGTTTTGAACTAACAGGTTCTTTAGCTGAAGATTAGAGCTGTCTAAAAGGCAGCTTTTTCATATACAACTATTGGGGCAGTTAGTTGAAGAAATAAATTTTAAAGTAACATAATTTTAGTTATGGTAAAATATGTTATTGCAACAGTTAGAATTATTGGGAGGTTTTTATATGAAAGGGAAATTAGTTTTAACCCTTGGTTTTACAGGAGCTTTAGCATTATCAATCGGTTTTGCGAAAGATCTGCAAAGTACAGAGGCATTTGCACAAGATGGACAAACAAGTACTAATAACGGAGATCAATACAGATATGTAACAAGAGAGGAACAAGACCGTAGAGAAGGTATGATAGCTGAAGGAAAAGATGTTACCACATTTATAACCGCAGAAGAGCAAAATATGGTAGAAAATAGTTCAGCTCAACAAGGGTTTGTTCCACAAGAAAATGGGACAGGTTTCTATTTCGTAAAAGAGAAAAAAAATAAGTTTAGTTATTAAACTAACGGGTGCGTTAGTTTAATAAAAACTTCATAGCTAGACCCAAATAGTGAAACCATTTTGACACAATCCTTTATCAAAATGGTTTCTTTTGAAATACAGTTATATCTTCCTATATATCTCTGCATAAGCTACTTTTAATTGCCCTTTTAAATCTTTATTCTCTTGTTCTATTCTTTTGATTTTTCGTTTCAATGAATCGATAAGAGCATCCTTGTTATTATCATTCATTTTTCGTTGAACTTGTTTTTTGGAAGGAACTATCGCCTGCTGCTGTCTTAAAGTTTCAATCCTTTCACGAAGAACTAGATTGTTATAAAGGGTCGCTTTTGCAACTCCTGCCTCACTTGCCACACTGTTAAAATTAATGTTCTCATTTGCTCGAACAAGCCGTTGAATCGCTTCATCTACTTTATTAGTGGTAGCTGTCCTACGATCTTTATGGACTTGTTTTAAATGTGTTTGGAGGTTAAAATTAGCCATTATCTGAATCCTTCTTTCTATTCAGCCGATCTAACCGACCAAAAATAATATTCCCTTTTTCAATGGTGTTTAATATGTTTTTGTATCTTTCCAAGTTCGTTTTATTCTTCTCGGATATTTCAGTCCTTCCACGGCCTTCTAAGATATCAATTGTCCTTGTCGCGGTCTTAATTAATAATTCGTATTTTTGTTTATCCAAATCTGAGAATCCAATCGCTAAATCTTTGCATGGACTTCCACCATTACAAGTTAGGCATGGCGGTTCCTCTGAATAAGGACAATTACCGTTAATTCTTGCGTGGCAGCTTCCGTATGGATTATCTATCGCGTTTAATTTATGATCACGCCATAACATCTCAAGTAGATCTGATGGTACTTCTTCGTCCGAATTAACCTGCTTCATTTCACCGTTAAAATCAAAACTAAACAATCCATTTTTCATGGCTTCTTCGAACACTTTACGCTTCGTACCATCTAACAATTTAGCATATCTGAKGGTCATTTCAGGTGAAGCATGTGCCAATAGTTCTTGAACTGTAAGAATATCAGCKCCACTATTTAACATCTTTACTGCATATGTGTGTCTAAATTGATGGATTTTAAAATGATAAATATTCCCCTTTTCATCGACTATCCTTCTTTCACTTGCAAGGTCGTTAAGTTTTTCGCTAACCCAACCATTCGAATAGGGACGTCCTTTTCTAACTCCTCTATACCTTACAAAAACAAACCGATTTGGGTTGTTTTCTTCATTGCTATATTTTTTTGATTTGTCTATTAACACGGCGAGAATATTCGCTAAATCTTCATCTATCGGTATAGAGT
>NZ_JBFTMS010000080.1:0-7949 GCF_056397085.1 Peribacillus sp. 05N428
GCGACCATTTCATCTTATCATTTTCATAGTAAGAAGTCAATAGTTATTATTTCTTTCAGCAACCTGCCAAAAGCGATGAAGTTTTGCGTTTGTCTTAGTTGGTGCTTATTTATATTAATCCTTTCCCACCATTAAGTCAACCCATTTCATACATTTTCTTTTTAAATGAATTAATCACTTATTATGAAGGAATAAATGTGCCTGTCACACCTTGGCTTCCTCTTAAAACATATAAACCAGGAAAATCATTTATCCCATCCATTTGAACTACCGCTTCCCCTTCAACTAAGTAATGCCTTTGGAAAAATCCATAAACCATGCAATTGATAGGTAATGCCAATAACAACCTGGATAGATGAGGAAAAGAATAATTAGATGCATAAATCGAATACTGAAACCTGATTGCTCCTTCCGGGTAGAGTTATTAAACATTAAACCGCTAAAGCACAGGGTTCCATTGTCCAAATATTAAAAAATTTTTTTACAATTTTACTTTCTTGTACTATAATAAATATATTTTAAAAATTTCAGGAGAGACTTTTAATCATTATAAAAAATAGTTGGGAGAGGGATTTATAAATGATTAATAAAAACACATCTTTGAGGATGCAAAGTATCGTTTTTATTGGCTTTATGGGGGTAGGAAAGACGACGATCGGACAGAAAGTAGCCAGGAAATTATATAGGGACTTTATTGACATAGATCAAGAAATTGAAAAGGAATTCAATATGCCCACTACGGAAATCTTCAAGAAGTTTGGGGAAAAAGCTTTTCGCGAAAAAGAAAAAAGTGTGATTGAAAGCCTTAGTCAACAACAATTGAAAATCATTTCAGTTGGAGGCGGGGCATTTTTACAAGAGGATATACGGAATATCTGTTTATCCAATTGCATTGTTTTTTACCTGGACTTATCTTGGGAATACTGGAAAGAGAGAATAGGCTTGCTTATTGATAGTAGACCCGTTTTACAAAGCCGGTCCCTTGAGGAAATTGAAGAACTCTTTTACACGAGACAGGAAATATACTCCTATCATCATTCAAAAGTGAATACCAATGATCTAGATGTTGATGAAGTGGCAGACTTTATAGTCGATTCATTGAAAGTCGCCTGGGATATTTATGAACCGCTTAAGTAAGGCAAACCTTTTTGATATGTAATCAATGTTCCCAATAAAAGAATAATAGAAAAGATGAAAAGGGCACAGCGGTACCTAACCTCCTGTGAACTAATCACCTTTTTATTTTTCTTTTTTAGGAAGACTCTCTAATAATCAGTTCTGGATTCAATATGATTCGCTGTTGTTCACGTTCTATTTTCTCCATTTGCTGATACAGGAGATTCGCAGCCTCTTTCCCAATACGTCTAGGGAATGAGGAAATGGTCGTTAGCGGAGGGTGATAGATTTCTGCGACTGGAACGTTATCGAACCCAACGATATCCATATCTTTTCCAGGAGTAATTCCTTTCATCATTAATCCTTGCATAACACCAAAGGCAATTAAGTCGCTAAAGCAAAAAATCGCGGTAGGCGGATTAGGATTCTCAAGTACTTTCAAAACAGCCTCAAGCCCTCCCTCCCGTGTAGGGGCACTATCTATCACCAACGATTCATCCACTTCCAATCCCGCTCTTGAAAGAGCTTCACGGTATCCCTCCATTCTCTCGATCCAAGTAGAAGATTCCTTTATGCCACCAAGGAGCGCAATTCTTTTATGCCCCTTTCCAAGGAGATGATCAACAGCGATCCTGGCTCCTTCTGGATAGTCTATGCCTACATAGTCGCTATTCACTCCAGGCAGTTCCCTGACAGCAAGCACCATCGGCGTGTCAATTTCATTTAACCGTTCAATTGTATCTTGTGAGCTTTCAGAGACAGGACAAAGAATCAGGCCACCCACCCTGTGTTCCATCATGGTTGAAAGGAGATGATCTTGCTTGGCAACCGAATCGAATGTAGTCCCCAGCAAGACTGTATACCCGACCTCATCCAATGCATCGTGAACGCCTATCAGGAATTCAGAAAAAAAGGTATTTGATATGTCGGTAATAATGATTCCTACAGTATCAGAACTCTGCGACCTTAGGTTTGCTGCAATTCTATCGTACACATAACCCAATTCATGCATCGATTTTAATACTTTTTTTCGCGTCGCTTCCGATATTCGAGGGTTATTGCGAACGATAAGGGAAGCAGTGGAGGTAGATACCCCAGCATGTTTCGCTACCTGTTGCAGTGTGACCCGCCCTTTTTTGGATTGTTTCATAGTTTCAATCACCATCTTGAATGTATTTTTGATGTACTTATTATTATCATGTTCTTTCTATAATAATATAGTTACTGTCATTATTACACCCTTGCTTTTGGAACATGGGAATCTCAACGACCTTTAATCACGCCAAAACATCTATATCCACTATTCATTAGTCCAAAAAAAAACGCCATCCTAGCTCCGGAAGATGGAGTTTTAAGTAAATCCTTCAATATTTTCAGCCATGGTTAAATATGGTCTGGTGCTGTGTCAATTTCTTATACCGGTAATATACAAAAGCTGCAGCCAGGATTCCTATAGTAGCAATAACGCAATCAAAAAGAAATATATGCGATATATCCCCACTCTTAGCGATCAAGCCCGTTGCAATTGGTAAAATGACGCTCGCCAAACTGGATGCCGTCGCAACGATCCCTGTTACAGTTCCTTTTTTTCTCCAGAAAAGTTCAGTCATTATTGCAATGGTTAATTGAAAGATCCCAGCTGTCGAGGCTCCAAGGAAAAAGGAGCTAATACTTAAGACAATAGGTGAATGAATCGTTAATATGATGATTACCGTAAGTAAAGTAATCATTGGATAAAGCAATATCACCGTCACGGGCTTAATCCATTTGTTTAATAAGATGGATAATAGCAGGACGGAAATAAGTGACCCCACACTATAATAGCTCAATAATTTAATTGCACTTGAAGATTGCATCCCTGCGACTTCCTGGCCGAAACTCGGTAACCAGATTTGCGAAACTGTAAATAACGCAGTTGATGTAAACCCAATTATGATTAGTGCGACTCCTTCGCTCCAAAATTTAGGTTCCGTTATGAACCTGTTACTATGAAAATCCTCTTCTTTACTGACAGCTTCGGATTTGCTTGGAAATGAAGCGGACAACACCAAAAACATATTCATGAAATAGATGACAGCCGGTACTAAAAATGCAAACCCGTAAAATAATTGGTTCGTAGTAAGAAACAAGATGATGAATGGCAGGATTGTAGCACCCAGCGAACCAAAAGCCTTAACCATAACACTCGCGGAACCAGCAGATTCAGGAAACATTTCAGTTAGCGCCGGATATGTACCAGCATCCATGGCTGAGTTGGAAATTCCCGCAAGTAAGGCAAATACAAAGGCCATTTCATATGTGGGGGAAAATGGAATCCCAATTAAAAAAACGCCCATTATAACCGAAGAGACCATGATTAATGGTTTTCTTCCAAATTTATCTGATAATACTCCCGAGAAACCATACGTGAGTAATCTGCCTATTCCTATTGCCGCAATAAGATAACTAATGCCAGTAGAGTCCGTATCCCATTGTTCTGTTAAAGAGGGCATGTTTGAAGCGAGAATTATATTAACCATCCCCAGCAGAAAATAGTTAATATACATGCCAGATGCCGCTTTAAAATACTGATTTTTCATTATTACACCCCTATAATAAATCACGTTGTGTTACTCCCATATAACACCTTAATGCACAATGTAATTACATTAAAGTCTCCCCTTTATGTTATCCATTTACATGAAAACCACTTTTCAAAAAAAAACGCTAAGAAAAACAAGGGATTTCACTCCCTGAATTTCTTAGCTCCGAGGTTTGGTGCACCCAATTTTTTTAATCAAATGATGCACATCGAGTATGAAAAAAACCTCTATTTGGAGAACAATCTCCAGAGTGGAATCATTTTATTCTGCAAATAATTGCTCTTTGATGAAATCAACAGGCATTTGTTGACCTGTCCATAATTCAAAGGCTAGTGCACCTTGCCAAAGCATCATCCCAAGACCATTAATAGCGGTAGCACCTACAGCTTCAGCTTGTTCCATTAGTTTAGATTTTCGTGGGATGTAAACAACATCGGTTACAATTAAATCAGGACGCAGCATTGATTCGTCTTGAATGACACTTAAGCCTTCAAGTGGTTTCATGCCAACGCCGGTTCCATTTGCCAAAATATCACTAGTTGCGATTTCAGCCTTTAATTGTTCAACATTTTCAAGAGGGTATACATTGGCTTTCACATTTAAATGCTTCATATCCTCATTGATGATTCGTACATTCTCTTCTGCTTGCGGGAAGAATGCATCATCACGAGCAAAAATGCTGATTTCCGCCACACCTTCCAGCGCAGATTGAATGGCAATTGGGGTAGCAGCCCCACCAGAACCGATAAGAGTCATTTTCTTGCCTTTAATATCAATACCATGTTCTTTTAGGTTCCGGGTATATCCCATTCCATCAGTGCTGTGCCCTACGAACTTTCCATCGACATTGACAACTGTATTAACGGCTCCTGAAAATTTAGCACTGTCCGCCAATTCATCGAGATATGGAAGGATCTTCATTTTATTAGGCATGGATACGTTAAATCCTTTTACATTTAATGCACGCATCCCTTTGACTGCATCTTCCAGCTCTTCATTTCCAACCTCAAATGCTAAATAGGCGCAATTCAAGCCTAATTTATCGAAAGCTAAATTATGCATGGCAGGTGATAATGAATGTCCGATAGGTGTTGCCAGCAATCCTACTAATTCTGTTTTCCCATTGATTCGTCCTAGATTTTCCATGTTCTATTCCCCCTGATTTTTTAAACTTTATATAAATTCCTTCTTGGAAGGAATTATGAATTAAATATTTTGATCAATGATTTCCAATACATTCCGTAATTGTGTAACAGGAATTTGTCCTGGTGCAGATGCTTCTTTTCCGGCACCGAATGTACAAGCAGATCCAAACACCGCACCTGATAATCGACTGACCAGGCCTGTACCCGACATTGACATCGTAATGAATGGGCGATCGGCATACTTTGTTTTCATCGTGTAAGTTGCATCTAATAATACGAGTAAGTCACCTACTGTTTGGGGCATTACAGCGATTTTGGGAATATGGGCGCCAAATTCCTGCATCTTACGCAATCGGTAAATGATTTCTTCCTTTGCTGGTGTCTTATCGAAATCATGGTTACACATCACAACGTATACCCCATTTTCCTCAGCTACCTTCACAGTCTCCTTCACTGTCGATTCCTCAAAAAACAACTCCACATCGACAAGATCAATATTCTTCGTTTTAATTGCTGTATGAAGAAGTTGGAAATAATAATCATCGCTGATTTCCTTGTTTCCGCCTTCTTTATGGCTTCTAAAAGTGAAAAGCAGCAAAGTACTGGGAACCGCATTTCTAATTTTTGTAATCATATCCGAAACGGCTTCTAAGCTTTCGACTTGTTCAAAGACATCTACTCGCCATTCAATGATATCCGGCCGTAGTGCATTTACCGTTTCAACTTCTTTAAGCAGTTCTTCTTTCGTTGTCCCCATTAGTGGAACGATGATCTTTGGAACCCCTTCTCCGATCGTTACGTCTTTGATCGTGATTGTTTGCATGATGTATCCCCCTTTTATCATTAACATCAGTGGGGTTCATCCCCCACTGATGTTCGGTTAGACCGTTTAATTGGAAACTTTAATTACCTTTTTGTATCGATAGGCAACGAATACGGCCAATAAAATACTAACTGCCGCAATTGCCACATCAAACAAGAAGACCGCTGTTAACCCAGCACTCTTAGAAATGATACCAGTAATGAAAGGTATGATGATAAAGGCTGAACTACCTGCAATGTTTACATATGAGGTGATCGTACCTTTATTGGCAGGGAAGAATTCCGTGATTATTGTCATGGCTAATTGGAATACCCCTGCAGTTGAAAGCCCTATGAAGAAAGCGCTCAAAACGGTTATAAATGGTTGCTGGATGTAGATGAGTGACAATAAAGATAATGCCGCAATGACCGGATAGATAATCATGACGGTAATGGGCTTAATTACTTTATTCAATAGAACAGCTAGTAAAATGACAGAAACAAGGGAGCCAATGCTATAGTAACTAAGCAATTGAACAGCCTTAGCTTGGGTTAGCCCCAATACATCTTGTCCGAAGTTCGGGAGCCAGACTTGAACCAACATGAATAAAGCAGTTGATGTGAAGCCTAATAGTATGACGGCCAAACCTTCCTGAGCAAACTTCGGTTTTGAGAGGAATTGCTGTTGAACCGGCACAACTTGTTTATCATTCTGAGTTTGGCTTTGGGCTTTATGATCCGGGAATGAAACCTTAAGCAGGAAAAACCCATTAACAAGATATACAGCAGCCATTAAGAAGAATGTATACCCGTAAAACATATCTCTAGCTATAAAGAACGCCATGATAAATGGAAGAAGTGCGGCACCGATTGAAACGAACGCTTTTACTAATACGGTAGCGGAACCAGCTTTCTTTTGAAAAGCCTCAATAAGTGCTGGATACGTACCTGCATCCAAAAATGAATTGGCAATACCGGCACATACAGCAAATATAAATGCCAATGTATAGTTAGGAGCCAATGGTATGCCTATAAGGAAGATCAGGTAGATAAAAGATGCTGAAACAACAAATGGTTTCCTTCCTAATTTATCCGACAGTCTACCGGCGAAAAACAAAGAAACTAGCTTACCGATTCCTATGGCAGAGACCAAGTAACTTATCCCTGAGGCACTAGTATTTAATTGGTTTGACAAGTTTTCCATATTTGATCCAATGATTATATTGATCATGCCTAAAATAAAATAGCTAATATATAAACCTGTGGCCATTTTTATAAATGGATTTTTCATGAAACACACCCCTATTTAAAAAGTTATCGAAATGCAATTTGATTCTTAAGCCTTTCAGATGTTGCCCCCTTGCCCCATACCATAAATTTAAGAAAAATAATGACGTACTAAATAAAACAATAAACTTCATAGATTAACCGGCTAAGTTAGTACATCGTTCTACCAACTTGCGCATTACTAGTATATCGTTCTACTAATCGTGCTTATTGTTAGTATATCGTTCTACCTAAGAGGTATATCGTTCTACTAAATTTTAAACGATTAGAAAAGTATTGAAAAAAAACTTAAGCTAATTAGTTAAATTTATTTAGTATATCGTTCTACTGGATTATTATACTGCGCTAATTTAATTGTGTCAAACTCATGAAGCGGTCCTTAATGACCATAGAGCAATTCCTCATACTCATTATTTTTAAATTCCGAAGGTCTCATTTTGGATCTCATTTACCTTAAAAGTTCAGCCCTGCCTTGTATTTATTAGTGTTCATACAAGTTTGAAGAATACCTTTTATTTGCAGAGGCACCAATTATTTTATTCTTTATGAGGGCTTCCTTCTATTTTGATATTCCCCATTTTAGTTACCAGTTTCTGAATTAATTTCTTTTTAGCTAAAATATATGTACTGCTGCTTATTTAAATCCAATTATCCAGTTATTTGCAATCGATTTTTAATAACCCAATGTCTAAGCAGACAGTACTAATAACTCGCTTATATCCTAAGTTACGATAGTCGAAACGGGTTGAATTTAAAAGGATGAACAATTTTCGATTTCAGCCCCTTTCAATGGTGAGGTAACAGCTTCTATATATAACAGGGCTTCATAATTTGTTCTTGAACGCAAAAAAAGACCAGCCGGATGGCTAATCTTTTTAAATGGCTTGGCGGCGTCCTACTCTCACAGGGGGAAACCCCCAACTACCATCGGCGCTGAAGAGCTTAACTGCCGTGTTCGGAATGGGAACGGGTGTGACCTCTTCGCTATCGCCACCAAACATAAAAGGAACGTTGTTCC
>NZ_JBFTMS010000081.1:0-8829 GCF_056397085.1 Peribacillus sp. 05N428
GATACAGTAAATGCTAATCCTAACGAGGTAACTCGGATTATAATGACCTTTGGTCCTTATACAGGATTGTATGTATGGCATTGTCATATGTTGGAACACGAGGATTATGAAATGATGAGACCGTATATTGTTATCCGATAATAGTCTTTATCATTGATAATCCTTGAAAACGTTTTTTCTACATCTTATTTCACCTTTTTGATTTTCTTTAAGTATGGTTCTACTTTTACTGCCACTAATAGCTCCTTCTGTATTCACAGCTTCCATACCCCTAAATTTCTTCCTCGGTTATTACCTTACCTTTGTTTTCATCCGACCTGAGGACAAAATAAAAAAGGTGAATTTTACTTCTCGATAATCGCTGATTTGCGAGAAGTAAAATACCTTGGTAAGCCTATTTTTAAAAATTAATAAGGCAGGAAACCCTCTGTCCAACCCCGATATCCCCCAAAATTCTGATGCTGCAGTTGATGAAGAATATTCGATGTTAAAAAGACTCCAACAGGAGGCAATTGCTCGGTATAGGTATTACCACTAATAGGATATTCATTCAGACTTATATCAGTTGTAGCAATCCACGATCCATACTCACCTGCTTGTAGAGAGGGAGGCTTCATAAGAAAACGTCCTCGTAGAATAAAATGTCGAATTCTAATCTGGGGATCATCAAATATGGTTAAGTTGCCAGAGAATGTGGCATAAGGTGAATCAAATGTGATTTGTTTGGTGCTTTCATTCCAAAATCCATTAATCGGAATAGGTATACCACGAAAATTAACCGTACCAATTACCCTGTTATCTGTAATAGAGTTAATGATAAGTGTGCCCCAAATAATCGGTCTGCCAGCTATAGCAGCGTGGAAACCCCATACTGATGGGAATGGAAAACTAACCAAGGTAGTTACCTGAGAAGTTTCCAATGCTAAACTCTCCTTCATTAAAAGTTTATGTTCTGAGGAAAAAAGGATTAGATATGTTATTTACTCCCTTGTTTAAAGGAACAATCCCAGTATATGCACCACGAGCAGAATAATCCAATAAACAATGGAGAAGTATTACATAATTCCTCGCGTTTTTTAATTTCTTCAAGGATATGCTTATATAGGCGGTATACCTTACAATATGAATGGGCGTTTCGTATTTAACTGAAGAGTATACCCTCAGAGGCAGTAATTTGAGGTGGAATTTCAAAATGGAGAGATACTTCTTCAAGAGGTCTAACTGTCCATTTTATAACTCCCTGTTTTTTGGCTGAAGTTTTGGGAGGAGAACTTGGTTGAGATGAAGAAGCCTTCATGATTGACTACTGCTTTTTCAAAATCATCATTCTACGCTTATGTAAATTCGTTTAAGAAACAGGATAATTCACATTATTGGAACTTTCCACTGACGGTAAAATATTAATCATATGCTTTTCTTTCTCAAGTTCCTTTAGAAGTAAGTAAATGTCCACATTACCTGTTTCTTTAAAAACTCTCCAAGTGAATTCATACATTTTAATCCCGCCTATCAATGTGATGGTTATTTGATTATCTTTGGCTAGGATATCCGAAACTATTCTACGTAAAATGCTAGGAGCAGTTAATTAAACACTTGGCTTAGAATCATCATTTCTTCAATTGTATAAAGCTGTCCACTTTGCTAAGTATGTTTTCAAGTTTATGTGACAGAATAGTATTTGTATTTTTTATTAATAAGTACATAAAAATGAGGTTGAAAAAATGCTCACTTTTATTGGGAAGTTAATTCTGCTTTTTGGTCTAGTCATTTTGGCAATGCGCTGTATGGGAAAGACTGTATTGGCTCAGTTGACTCCGCCTGATCTTGCCGCCATTGTGTTTCTTGTCACGTTGTCCGTCAGTCCTATCAGAGCCAATGGAATTGGACAGACCATTGTGGGAATCATTACGATTGTCATCATGTATCTGTTGTTTTCTAAATTAAGTCTTTTTCGCAGGTTAAATCGAATGTTCATTGGCCACCCAAGCATTTTAATCAAACATGGGAAAATCTCCAAAAAAGACTTACGGAAAACTCGCTTTTCTCTTGTGGAGCTATTGTCAACCATTCGAGCTGCAGGATATCCGAACATAAGGGACATCGATTATGTGATTCTGGAACCGAATGGAGAACTTAGTATATTGCCTAACCAATCTGTTGTTAATTTAACGCCTAGACACTTAAATATTGAAACAGACTATCAAGGGCTGCCGATTGCCATGGTCGTCGAAGGGAAAATCCAGCATAAAAATTTAAAATTAATCCAAAAGGATGAAAAATGGCTTCAGGAAGAATTGACAAACCAAGGATTTCACCAAATCAATAACATCTTTTATGCGGCCGTCATGGATAAAGATCATTCTTTAATCGTTGACACAGGTACCGGTGATCAAAACGCGTAATTTATATACACCTATTTTCTACAGGAAGAGAAAAAAGTTGTTCAAATAAAACCATCATTTTTGGGGATTTTCCCGGTTATAAAAAGACTGAACTAGGTAAAGATATAAAAGTAATTCAACTAATAAAAAGGGGAGATCTTAATGGCACAAAAACAAATTGACGTAAACCAATTAAATCAAGCTAAAGCAAATGTGACCCTTACACAAAGTTTACTAACTCAAGCAATTGAGAAATCATCTTCAGACCCAACTTTAGCTCAAGAAGCAATCAAACAAGTTGCTAATGAGATTGCACAAGCTCAAACAGTAGTAAGCCAAGTGCAAAGTGCATTTTTATCCCAAAAATCTGAATAAAATACTTAATTCCCCTGTAACTTATAAAAGTTGCAGGGTTTTATTTCTTAAATTAGTAATTAAAGAAACCAATAATGTTAAGGGATTTTTAAACAAGCTGATAAACAGGTAACATGAATTAGCCACTTTATATGAGCTATGTGGGGCAGCTAACCCAACTTTCGGCCGTTTTTGGTTAAAACACACCAAAAACGGTATACTTATGATGTTTGGCAATGTTGAACTATATCTGTTTTTCTGAAACCTCCAATTTAGTGAGCTTTTCAAGCTTCAAAACCTAATGAGAAGTGGGTTCTTATATAGCTTACGGATAACCACGCCAAAGTCAGTTTTTAAGGCTGGAATTTTTATCTAAGAGTCCAATTGTTAGTTATCTAGTTATCTACCTAGATGTGGGGCTTTCACCATCCTTCGGTTGTTTAATTTGTACACTCTGTTCTATGGTGTCAATTTTAATATTATTTGCGAAGGATATAAATGAATAAAGACGTACAAGGATAAACCTTAGTACGTCTTTTTATCAATCTTCCATTTGATTCTGAGCTTTTATCGAAGAGCAACATCTTTCTTAATGATTTCAACAATTTGTGTATTTAGGGCTCCTTTTAGGTACCCAACCTCTTTTTTGTCCCATAATGACCGTTATGGTCCGAGCACGTAACAATTTTACCTTGTACTAATAGCTGATTACTTATTTATAATCTTTCGACCATAAACCGTTCAAACCCATTATAAAACACTCTTCAGGAAAGTTTTGGTAGTACATAACATAAACAAAGTATACTTTCTACAACGGTGAAAAAGGGTTAGTCGATGAAAAAAGGAATGAGTAAAAAGCTATGGACTGGTTAGCATAGCTTTTTGAGCGATCTTATTGCAATGGAGGATTATGCGGAAACTGGGACATGTACCCTGTAAACTGCTGTGCGGCCTGTTGAAGTTTTTGTGGTTGTTCCGCTTCAAGCGAGTACCATCCCTTTTGAAACATCAGATTATACAGTTCACGCTGCATATTCTTCGTTTCGTCGAAAATCG
Organism: Peribacillus sp. 05N428; assembly: GCF_056397085.1. Classification (NCBI taxonomy): domain Bacteria; kingdom Bacillati; phylum Bacillota; class Bacilli; order Caryophanales; family Bacillaceae; genus Peribacillus; species Peribacillus sp. 05N428. The sequence goes on from NZ_JBFTMS010000081.1 coordinate 3,792, forward strand.
CGTGAATGTCCTGATATAGCGAAGCGTGGCTTGCCTCATTCATTGCAGTAGAATAAGATGCCGTCATGTACTTTTCATACGAAAGCATATCGTTTAGGAAGTCACGCTCATTCATCTCAGGTGTTTTTGGTACAGGTGTTTCTGGATTTTGAATCTTGTTTTGATTGTTATTCATTTCGTATGTCCCCCTTATTGATTCATCTGGTTTCCATTTTGCTCCAAATGCTGCAAAATGCGCTGATAATGTCTTTCGTGCATCATGCATGCCTTTTCAAGGGCCGCTACGATCTGTTGATTTTGGCACTGGCCTGCTGCAAAATGTGCCTTTTTGAATCCTAAAAGGTTCCACGAAAGCATGTCCTTTAAGTAATTAAAATCTTTCCCTGTGATTACTTGTGGCGGTTCTTGAAAGACCGGCTGCTGATTTTGAGATTGATTCGGTTGTTGCTGTTGCATGAACAGTTCCTCCTTATTCCTTGATTTACCACTTTAGATTTCCAACTTTATGAAAAAAATATACATACATTTGGTAATTTTTTAGATGGTAATATTCAAAATAAAAAGGAGGCCTAACAGTCACCAACCTTTGGAAGATTCAAATTTTAAAAATCGCCAAGTGAATATACTAGAAGAAACGATAATTAGCAAAATCATACATTCGGTGTTTACTACAAAATTCTCAATATTTATATAAGCTCATTTACATTATTGTAGTTGGTCTTGCTGTCCCATTTTGCCAAATTGTTGTTGCCCTTTCCCATTTGTTGTCCAGATTGTTGCTGCCCACCGGTCATTTGTTGTAATTGCTGTTGTGCTTGACTTACAGCTTGATTCATTTGAGTTAATGCTCGATTACTTTGAACGTATTGAGAAGCTTGATTTGGCATTAATAATTATGTTTAATGCACTGGCTCTTTGCAACTGGTGCTATAAGGTTCGTTCCTGAAGCTCTCCTTGTTTTCCAAAGAAAATAGCTCGTGAGAGCCCATTCATCGCTTCTCCTTTATTTAATCCTGATGTGGGATTGTGAAGAAATGTACTTATACTCCCTCAGAAAGATATGTATATTTCTTAAATGATCACTAATTCGCAGGATTTCATTACCCTTGGAATCCTAATATATGATTAATGAAAGGAAACCCAAAGGGCATACTAAGATTATATTTAAAGTGGGAGGATATAAATTTGAGTACAAAAGAGAATGCATTATCTATCTTCGCCTTAGGCGGCTTGAATGAAATCGGGAAAAATATGTATGCAATCGAATATTCAAACGATATCGTGATTATCGACTGTGGCATTAAGTTTCCAGGTGAAAGTTTATTAGGAATTGATTTGATTATATCCAGTTTTACAATAACGAACGTTACCAAGAAAAATTAAACGGCTTGAGCCCATTGGAATACAGGGTTCAAGCCGCTTAAAGTATTTTTATTATTTCCACTGTATACTTGACAGGGAGCTGTTCATCTTTTTTCAAAATGGATTCTTTTTATTTATGCTAATATGGGGCCTCAAGAGGACCTTTTGTCAATCTTTATTTCAAAGCTAAGGATCATTTATCAGTGCCCTTATATTCAACTTTTAGGAAATTTTCTACCTGATAATTATCCTCATGATTTATTGAATGGCCAAACTATCCGGCATCCTCAATTATTACTTCTCAATCGGTTCCTCCTTCTTCAAACGCTGTTCGCCAGCGATCAGAGGCTGAACCACTATTAGATTCCGTCACTTTTTCGCACGTTCATCCAAGGAATAGTGCTTCCTGTCGTCCGTTTCCCAAAAAGACTGAAGTCAGCCTTCTTGCTCAAGTTAATGAAGGGAACATACAAGAAGCTTTCGTTATTTTCAAACTTCCGGTTGCCTTTCTGGTAAAGAGATTCGTTAATCTTACAATAATTATACTTACAAAGTGAGCCCAAAAGGCTATGCAGCTTAACTTTTTAATGATAGCCATTCTGCCCATTTGCAGAACCTGATGTTTTATGGTTCCCCTTTTTACCCTTATGCTTTCCTTTCTTACTCATGAAAGAATTCCTCCCCAATACAAGATGTTATTTCTTGATTAGTGTTCGTTGAAGAGCTTTCAGGTATTACGGGAACTGAAGGAAGCTCATTCACATTTTGGATGATCTTCATTTATGAAGGCATTGATTTCTCCCACTATAATGATGATGAGCCCAGATAGATAAAACCAGTTCATTAACACAATGATGCCATCAAGACTGCCGTATGTAGCAGACTTAAAGAAAAATTCCTAAAGGATTTTGATATCATAAGTTTTAGGGGAATGACCAAGTGAATTTTTCGGAGAAGAATTTTTGTGGACAAGCTTAATGCAAATGAAATAGTTGTTGAACTCCCATGAAGAATGGGCTGGCGCCAACGACGAGAAAAGGATTAATCTCCCATGAGTGCTACCCCTATAGGGCGCGACAGTCGGTGGTACACGTAGTCGTTGGAGTCAGAGACTAACAGATGGGCTCTAAGGCACCATAGTTCAAAGACCTTCTTCGCAAGCCATTAAACATTATTGACCCGGAACCCCATTTTTATTCTCTGTGGTACAGCGCCGGTTTTCCGCTGCATGGATGGCTAACATGTGCGATACTTCAATAACGAAGCGTCGCTTTTTTTCTTATAGAGCTAAAGGGGCAGGTAAGTTTAAGAAGGAATTTCATATATAAAATAGTAAAAAAGGTTAGTTTTGAAAACGAGTAAAATACAGAAGGAGTAAGAAATTGATATGACAACCGGAAACAACAGGCAAAAAATCAATGAAATTGTGGCTCCTATTACTTCTTTTATTTATCTGTAAAATGTTTCTATTCTTATATCTTAATCAGTTTAAATACTTTATCGAATTTGGTTTACTGAAATTTAAGTCCATATCAAAACATTGCCAGCATCATCAAACCCCTAAAAGCAAATATTAGATGATGGAAGGGGAAAATTTTGCTTTCCAAATTTTATATAGAGGAAGTGTCTGAAAATGAATAACTGGATACCAGCGCTTTTGAATACAGGGAGAAGGCAAAACATGTTAAAGATGTTTAGCAGAAAAAGAAATAATAGAGGTATGATGTGGGCGTCTTTATTAGGTCTAGGAGTCAGTGCAGCTGTTTATGGATTAGGAAGAAATCAAAACAGAAATATGCTGCGTCCTGTTCAAAATGTAATGAATAATATTCGAACGCAAACAGCTGGCCGAATGCCAAACGCTGCTGCTATAACAGAGTTTTCAAAGGAATTAGTACCTGACAAAAATCCTTTAACAAACAAATGAATTTCTTCACATAAAAATGCCCACTTCAATGTGGGCATTTCAGTTTGTAGACAAAAGGGGTTCGGAATTAAAAAATTCCGAACCCCTTTTTGAGATTCCCTTTGAATTTTTGCCTGAAGTTAGGAGATTGGGGCTCTACGAGCCCACTATGTTAGGCCATTTTTGGACCTCGCCATGTCCAATTGGGCCTGCATCGACAATTTTTTAAGTCCCCTTAAAGTTGTCCAACGCATACCATGCTTTTCTTTTGCATCTGCGAATACACGCTCAATCGTTTCTTTACGTTTCGCATATATAGTTTTTACATCTTGATGATGACGCAGATGATCTGCTTCTTCCACATGTGTTTGCCAAATATGCCGTGTCACCACTTTTTGATGGTCTTTGCTTTCTGTACACTGAGATAAAAATGAGCATGTCGCACAAGTGTGTTTGGGTGATTTATACTCGCGATAGCCCTCTTTATTGGTTGTTGAGTACTCTAATAGCTCTCCCGAAGGACAAAGGTAACAATCAAAATGTTCATCGTATACATAGTCCTGTTTGCGGAAAAATCCTTCTTTGGTGCGAGGACGTGTATAAGGTAAAGCCGGTATGATTTCTTTGTTAAATAGGTAGCTTGTAATCGCTGGTGTTTTATAAGCTGCATCTGCGGCAACGGCTTCCGGTTTTCCAACTTTCTCAATCACTTGTTCAACTAGTGGCTCTAAGATCTGACTGTCATGTATATTTCCAGGTGTTACAATCGTTCCCAATACAAAACCGTTGCGGTCTGCGGCCGCATGGAATGAATAGGCAAACTGTTTTGTTCGTTCATCTTTCACATAGTAGCCACTCTCAGAATCCGTTGTACTTTCTTTAATCTCTTTGGTCTCTTCTTTATCAAATTTATCTGATGGAAAAGGCTTCTTTCCATGTTTTTCACGATCTTGATTGATTTCTTCTTGAAGACGCCCTTGATACGCTCGTGTTTCTTTACGAACGATTTTCTTTTCAAATTTCCTTTTATTCGCACTGGCTTTCACATGTGTGGAATCCACGAAAACGTGTTCAGCACTTATTAACTTTTTATTAGCAGCTGTCATTAAAATGCGATAGAAAATCTGTTCAAACAGGTCTGTATCTTTAAAGCGTCGCTCATAATTTTTCCCGAACGTAGAGAAATGAGGTACTTTATCATGGAAACCATAGCCTAAGAACCAACGGTAAGCCATATTGGTTTCAACTTCTTCAATCGTTTTACGCATGGAACGAATACCGAAGGTATATTGAATGAATGTCAGTTTAACTAAAATAACTGGATCAATACTTGGGCGTCCTACCTCTGAATACATCTCTTTCACCAAGTCATAAATGAAAGTGAAGTCAATGGCAGCCTCCATTTTACGAACCAAATGGTTCAGTGGCACCAGTTGATCTAACGTAATCATTTCAAGTTGATCTCGCTGAATAGAATCATGTTTAGAAAGCATCCTCATCACCTCAAGTTTTAATACTTCTATTTTAAAACAAAAATGACTCCAGGCAAAAGTGTTTATCTAAAAGGTAAGACAAAGTTGATTGGAACGGAAGGTACGAGACTCCTGCGGGAAAAGCGCGTCTAGGGGAGACCCCGCAGGCGAAAGCCGAGGAGGCTCCCCGACCGCCCGCGGAAAGCGAGTGCCTGGAGTGGAAAATCAACGGCCAAATTGTACAACTCATAAAAAATAGACAAACTCGATTTTCATCGAGTTTGTCTACAGTCTGAAA
>NZ_JBFTMS010000082.1:0-6433 GCF_056397085.1 Peribacillus sp. 05N428
GTATGAATAAGTTGCTTCATTGGATTTACGCTTTATTAAAGAGAAAAGAAGCATTCCTAGATTTAGCCTGATTAACGATTTTGTGAAACAGAGAAAAATCCTTCCAAAAGGGTTTTGGAGGGTTATTTGTCATGAACAAAAATAGTATATCATAAGGGAAATGAAAATTTTAGAGAAAGATATTGACATCCTATTAGCTGGTTTAGTTCATTAAGAAGTATGGAAAATGATCAAACAATTTTATAAAAGAATCATTCAATTGAATATATTAAGAGCGTGTTTTGGTCAATCTTTTTTCAAAACACGCTCTTTCTTTTCGTTTTACCAAGGTTTTTAATATCAATTTGATCAAACTTTATTTTAAAATACAATCAAAAAAATGGATAAGTTAGGTATAACCGAACTTACCAAGGAGAAACATGTCCTTTTCCACCCATCGGGTGACCCAACCCCGAGTATGGAAGACATTGAAGTCACAAAGCGATTGGCGGAAGCAGGGAAAATTATAGGGATTGAAGTTTTAGACCATTTGATTGTTTCCCATACGGGTAAGTATGTTAGCTTAAAAGAAAAGGGGTATTTTTAATAAGAAGAAAGACGAGCAAGAGGGGGATGGTTCTCCCTTTTGTTTTATAGGGACTGGGTACCTTTGGAAAAGCACTGAAGGAAATAACCAATAAAAGGAGGCACACCGGCTGGATCGTCAGCTGGTGTGTTCACGCATGGAGAAAAAAACATCCGTTTTTTCTTGTAGAGTAGGCATCGAGCCTGCTTGACGGTTGCTTGATGCAACCTATAAAATTTACAGTAGCTCCTTCAGGTAGAAGGAACAATTTGGTGAGCAAATATTTTACGCATAATAAAAGTCAGAATGTTATTCCTTCGCTTTGCTCTTACTTTATCTTTACCTTTACAATTTTCCCTCCAGCCTTTTTACCCGCCTGTTCCATTAGTTTCGCAAACTGCTTCTTTATCTCTGTATCCTTTTTGTTCTTTTTCATATATATCCCTCGCAATTTAATATTCTTGCTAAATAGTATCGCCCTGGTAAAGGAAGCTTATACATTCCCCAGTTCTAAAGTGACCCCTTCCCCACTATATTGTTAGTAAAGTGGAAAACTGGCAAAGTGACCCTAAGATATGTTTCCATTTTTACAGAATGAGAGGGGAGAGGAGGGAAGGGATGTCATCATTAAACCCTTTTTTCGAGGAAATGAAGAAAAAGGACCCTAAACCAAAAGCTATTCAAAAAACATCTTCTGGAGGTCCTTCGCACAAAATAACGTCGGTGAGGAAAGTCAGGAAAGACAAGCAGCATGACATTAAGTTCCCTGTAGATTATGTCATGAAGGTCAAGCTCCGGACGCTTTGCAAAACGTTAAATCACATATATAAGCAAAGAACGGGAAAATCCTTGACCCAAACGGCCTGCAATACCTTATTGCTAAGGTTCGGTTTGACTAGATGGAAGGATGTGAATTATGCATTGGACTATACGGACACGAAGGAATATATGCACACCTACTTGTTGGAAACGGAATACGGCGAAAGGGGAGGATTGCATGAAGTCGCTATCTTGAAGGACCTATCCGATCGGAGAGTTGCCTATTGCATGATCCATCATACCGTTGCCTGGTTAGAAAGAGGGGGTTCCATTGAAGAAATCCTATAGTCAATTTAACCTTTTATCGAACAAGCTGTTTTATGGGACCAAGGAAAAAAAGAGTTTTTTTGATTACTTCTTGCCAAAATATCGATATCTGCAAATCGAGGTACCCTATTATGAATTTTTAAGGGGGGAGGTATTCGTCGAAGACATGAAGGATTTGTTTGAAGAGGCTCCGCAAACCCTAAGCTTGTATCACCTTATTGCCCTCTTATACTTTGATTTTCTGGAACAAGTGAAAAAGGGGGCCAAATATGAACAGCTCTGTCCCTTTTTAATTTCTTCCAAGAAAAAATTCCTGAAACGGCCGATGATCGAAAAGAGGGTATTGAAGCAGGTGACGACCAATCTTTTCTCATTCGAGCAAAGGGAAGAAGAAATCGAGGTGACCTCAGAAGAAAAACGAGCAGAAATCACCCTTCGAATAAAAGAGTCGGAGATTTACCGGGGGGAGGTGTTCCTGCATGACATTTCCCCATACTTGATGGAAGAAGAATTGAGGGTCGAGGATTTACTGGTGATTTTGTTCATGGACTTTCTGCAAAGGATTAAAGAAAAGGGAAACTCAAGCCAAGCCATGAAGGCCATTTTATTGAACTTTGAGGATTATTTTTGATGACTCTGGATAGTTCTCTACTATCCAGTTTTTTTATGAATTAAATCCGGTATAAGGATAATAATAAAGACTAATAAGTCTTCTCTAAATATATTAACCTCGATAGAATATATGTAATTTGCCCGGAACCAGTGGTTCAACCAGTAAGAAAGCCATTCAATGGGCAGCGCCATCGAATAGCTAAGAATTGAAAAAAGGTGAAAAATCTAGAGCAGTAAGAGCCACCAAAAGAGGCTGAAATGACGGTGAAAGGTAGTGGTATTTGTCCTTTGCTTCATTATGTATATGGTGGAATGGTACCACCATAGATGCCAAAGATTAAATAAACTTGAGGTAGCCATCGTGGGAATGGAACCTACAGGACATTACTGGATTAATCTTTCAAAATGGCTATTTAAACAAGGAATTGAGGTAGTAACGGTAAACCCCCACTTAGTAAAAAGGAATAAAGAAAACCGTGATAATACTCAGTCGAAAAGTGATAAGAAAGATGCCCTGGTCATCGCTGATATGGTGAAGAACAGTTACTACGCCTTTGTCAGGGACACTTCATAATCATTTGAGATACTTAGGGTCCTTATGTCTAACTGTGATGTGGTAGTTAAACGACTCGTTAGCACTATTAATCAATTAAACCGTTGGGTTGATATTGTCTTTCCCGAACTCAGGCAAGTATTTAAAGACATTACTGCTAAAGGGGCTATTGCCACACTTCGTTTATTTCCATCTCCAATGGAACTGTGTTCCCTGAAACCTGACGATGTTATTTCAGGATGGAAATCAATAATGAAGAGGCAGTCTGGATTAAAGAAAGCTCAATTACTTCGTCAGTTAGCTAAGAAATCTTTAGTCACAAGACAAGCACTTGAAGCGTATAAATTCCATTTGGACAATTATTAGAGGAGTATGATCTCGCAGTCTTACAACTCGAAAGAGTGGAACAAGAGGTTAAGGATGTATTAAAACAAATCCCTTTTGCTAAGAAGCTGCTTGCCATAAAGGGAATTAGTGAAATTTCTTTAGCCGGACTATTAGGTGAACCAGGAGATCTAAGTGGTTTTTCACACGGTAATTCTTTACTTCGGCACGCTGGGTTGCATTTGGCTGAAGCAAGCTCTGGAAAGTGGAAAGGCCAAATTGTCATTTCTAAGCGAGGGCGATCCAGGCTAAGGCGTTTCCTTTACTTAGCCACCATGAGCCTTGTGATGAATAACACGGAATTTCAAGCCATTCACTCCCATAATGTTAAAGTGAAAAAAATGAAGAAAATGAAATCGATTATGAAATTGGTAGGTAAGCTAGCTAGAATATTTGTTGGAATAGCACGCTGAAACGAGTCTTATTGTGCAGATAAATTTCAACCTATATCTGAACTGGTTGCGTAGTTTTAAAGGGGGATGTCTTAATAGGGTTCTCGAAGGGAACCTATGGTATAGCTATAAATACAAAAACCTATGAAGCAGAGAAGTACACTTAAAAAGGGGACAAGTATATGTTTATAAAATTTCACAGCAATATAACCTCCTCTAATGTACGGAGTACCAGATTTCTTGAACAAAAGGGCACCGACCCATCAGGATAGCATAACTGGCCTCCACCCCTTGGATAGGCATTAAGGACAATTCCTTCTTTGAATTTATCATAACGAGATGAATACTGACAATAGCTTGCAAAGTATCTAGGGATAGGACCAGTTTTATGTAAATTATCTTGAATGGCCTTGGAGTTTGGAAGTAATGTTGATTTCATTGCTTCCATTAATAGGGCGTTATGATCTTTTGCGGATTGAATCATCCTCGCTACTTCGGTTGCATTAACAACCAGTGGCTTTTCACATAACACATGTTTGCCATTTTGCAAAAATAAAATAGCTTGTTCTGCGTGATATGAATTGGGAGTAACAATGTACACCGCGTCAATTTCTTGACAAATGCCATTTCTTTTAGGTTTGTAAATATTTTTGTTACTCCATATTTACTTGCAAATTCTTCTACTCTACTAATAGTAGTTTAAAATCTTCTACATCATTTGCTGCTTCAAGTAATCTAATTAGTACCGATTACGCCGAATCGAACCATTTATTCAACCTTATTCCTTTGTTTTATAAAACGAAGAGTTTTGTTTACTACACTTATGAAGCGTTTTTCATCGCCAATAGGATTTTATTTTCCCATAAAAAAACTTATATTGACATGGGGCCTATCAGTGATAACCCAAATAGGGCTCATACTTTGAGTGATGGCTAATTTCTTGGCTGTGCCCCACCGTTAATAATGATCTCTGATCCGGCCATAGAAGGGACTGAAACAGAGGCTATTTTTTCTTTCCTGTATGGACTGTGTTATTTTTACTATGCAGTAAAGACCGCAAATTCATAAAAGAAATAAATGCGGTCTTTACGATGCTTCCATATTTTTTAAAGTGTACTCTATTCGAGATTGGCATGTTTGCCGTACATTTTAGTAGAGTCTAAGCCCTTTTTTTCCATAAAACGCAAGATCAATGCATCATAAAATAATAACATTGTTTGCTCAAAAAGTGACCCCATTGGTTGTATGGTCTTATATTCACTTTCAGTTTGATCTTTCGGTGATCCAGGCAATTTAATGATAATATCCGCTAATTTCCCAATCGTGGAGTCAGGGGAAATCGTTACAGCTGCGACCGTCCCACCTAAATTTTTTGCTTTTTCAGCGATCGAAACCAAGGTTTTCGTTTCACCTGAACCTGAACCGATGATCAACAAATCATCTTTTTCTAAATTTGCTGTTACAGTTTCACCGAYTACATAAGCATCGATTCCCATGTGCATCATTCTCATCACGAAAGATTTGCCCATAAATCCAGATCTGCCCGCACCTGCAACAAAGATTTTTTTGGATTCCAGAATCCTATTAACCAACATCTCTGCATTTTCGTCAGAGATTAAGTCGACTGTCCGACTTAATTCTTGAACGACTTCAGCTAAATATTGAGTTGTTTTCATAGTTATAATTAACCTTGTTTAATCAATTCTTGCATTTTAGCTGCAACTGCTTTTTTATCATCTTTGCTTGTGATACCGCCACCTACGATGACAAGATCTGGTTGTTCTTTAATCACATCTGGAAGTGTTTCTAATTTGATTCCGCCTGCAATAGCCGTTTTCGCATTTTTGACAACGCTCTTAATGGTTGCAAGGTCTTCGAAAGAATTTTTCCCTACAGCTTGAAGGTCATAACCTGTGTGAACGCAGATATAATCTACTCCAAGATTATCCAGTTCTTTCGCACGACCTTCAATGTCTTTAACTGCGATCATATCAGCAAGGATTTGTTTACCTTGTTTTTTTGCTTCTTCTACAGCACCTTTAATGGACTCGTCTTCAGCTGTACCAAGAATGGTGATGATGTCAGCGCCTGCTGCAGATGCTTGGCTAACTTCATATCCAGCTGCATCCATGATTTTAAGGTCAGCTAATACAGTTAAGTTAGGGAAGGCAGCTTTCACTTCCTTTACTGCTTTAAGGCCTTCATTAATCACAACCGGCGTGCCGATTTCTACAACATCTATATGATTTTCTACTTCTTTCACCAATTCAATGGCTCCTGGAATATCTACAAGATCTAATGCTAATTGTAATTTCATTTATTACTCGCTCCTTATATAATAGTATAATTGTGCCGYATAGCTTTCTTTTGCACAGTGTTATTGTATCCAATTGATAGCTATTTACTAACGGTATGATACTCAGTATACTGGGTATGTTACTAAATTAAAAGTATGCACTTTTTTATCAYATAGTAACAAAAAGTATACTATGGGACATAATAAGGGTTGGAGGTGAAATGAATGCCGAATCTTGGGGAAAAAGTGTTTAATTGTGAAAAAGAATTGACTCTTTCGATTATTGGYGGAAAATGGAAAATGTTGGTATTGTGGCATCTAGGAAAAGAAGGAACCAAACGTTTTGGTGAACTAAAGGCCCTCATGCCGGGTATCACTCAAAGAATGCTTGTTAATCAATTGCGCGAACTTGAAGACCATTTGATTGTTCATCGTGAAGTCTATCCTGTCGTTCCACCAAAAGTTGAATACTCACTCACTGAGTATGGAAGAAGTCTGATGCCTATTCTGGATGCTATGTATGACTGGGGTAAAGATTATATTGA
>NZ_JBFTMS010000083.1:0-5461 GCF_056397085.1 Peribacillus sp. 05N428
GGCCATCTATTAGGAGTTAACCCATTTGACCAGCCTGGAGTCGAAGCATACAAGAAGAATATGTTTGCTTTACTTGACAAACCTGGTTTTGAAGCAGAAAAAGCTACTCTCATGGAGCGTTTATCAAAATAATTATATCTGATTGGTTTAGTACTAAAAGATTTTTACCAAAAACCATATTTTTTGTAACAACGTTAATCAGAAACTCTGGTGTTTGATTTTATTAGGTTTATAGGTTACCAAAAATAATTACCAAAAGTTTTACAAAAATGAAGTCTCTTGTACAATAAGAATATTAAATTGTGCAGGGGGCTTCTTTATGATAATCGGTTATGCCCGAGTTTCTACAGTTGACTAAAATTTAGACCGACAAATTAGATTACTTTCTGAGTATGGTTGCGAAAAAATGGTTCAAGAGAAATTTACTGGGACTATAAAGGATAGAGATGGACTTAATTCATTGTTAGATGTAATAAGGAAAGGTGATACCCTTGTTGTAGAAAGTATTTCACGCTTAGGGAGAAGAACACTTGATATTCATTCTATTATTCAGCAATTCGAGGATACAGGTGTAAAGTTCGTTTCTATTAAAGAGAACATGGATACAAGAACATCAACGGGAAAAGAAAAGCCATGTTTCAAATTATGTGTGTCATCGCAGAGTTAGAAAGAAATTTAATTGCAGAAAGAGTTAAAGAAGGATTAGAAGCAAGTAAGAAAAGAGGAAAAAAACTTGGAAGACCTAAAGTAGATCAAGGGAAAATTGAAATAGCTTTGAGGATGTATGACAGTAAAGAATACTCAGTAAAAGAAATTGTAGAAGGTACAAGACTTTCACAGGGCTCATTATATCGAGCGATTAATAAAAGGAAACTAGAAAAAACGAATTAATAACTAGTTAGATTTTTAGGGGAAAATGTGACGGACTAGAGCAGCTACACTGCCCTAACTTACTGTGAATGGAGTTGGTAATTTGGCATCTATAGAACGTACGGCTTACCCCAGATTTAAAAAACGTCCTACTTCAAAAGAACTTCGTGATGTTTATTCCACAACACCCTAAGAAAATCAATTTGCACATAAAGTTGCTAGAGGACCAGTTTCAGTTCTAAGTTTACTAGTTATGTTAAAATCTTTCCAACGTCTTGGTTATTTCCCTCGGCGGAAAGATATTCCTGTAGAGATCGTGATTTATATTCGGAATTGTTTGAATCTCTCTACTAGTGTTGAATCGAATTACAATAGTAAATCAATTTACCGACATCAAAAAGCAATAAGAGAATACCTCAATGTACGTCCTTATGGAAAAGAAGTATTACATATTGCAACTACTTCAATTTATAAGGCCACACAGGTAATGGACAATCCAGCTGATCTTATCAACGTATCCATTGAAGTGTTAATAAAAGAAAGGTGTGAGTTACCTGCTTTTAGTACAATAGATCGATTGGCTCGCCGTATAAGGACATTAGTTAATCACCAGTTATTTAATTCAGTATTTTCAAAACTGACTCCTGAAGTTAAGCAAAAATTAGATCAATTACTTGTTACTACAGATGATAATCGGACTTCTGATATAACTGTTTAAAAGAAGTTCCAAAAAGCGCAACACTTTCTCATATGAAGGAAATCCAAAATAAATTACTCTGGTTAACTAACTTTATAGGAGAAATTGATAGTTTACTAGAGAATATTCCAAATTCAAAAATTAAGAACTTCGCTTTAGAAGCAAAAGCGCTTGATGTATCTGAATTAAAAGACTTTAATCTGCCAAAGAGATATACGCTGTTACTTTGTATGACTTATCGCTCAAAAATATCAGCTATTGATAGTTTAGTAGAGATGTTTCTCAAAAGAGTCAGAACTAGACATAATAAAGGAAAAGAGGAGCTTGAACTTTTAAAACATAGATCAAAAACTGAAAATCTCATCTCTGTTTTGGCAGAAGTCTTAAATACCACAAGTTAAATGAGGACGATGCCTTGAGCGGTCAAAAAATAAAGGAGCTATTAGGAAAAAGAGGTGGTATCGACTCATTAAAAGAAGATTGCGAAGCCATTTCATCATATAATGGCAATAACTACCTTCCTCTTTTATGGAATTCTATAAAAGTCACAGGAAAACTCTTTTTAGATTGATTAGTATGATTGAAATTGATTCAACCACTTAGGATCAATCACTTTTAGAAGCCTTGAAATTTTTACGTGATCATGAGAACCGAAAAATTGAAAATCTACAAATAGATTTTGATCTTTCATTTGCTAGTGAACAGTGGAAAAGAACAATTTATGTACCTAAAGAAAATAATTTAATTTATCGTAAACACATTGAAATCTGTATTTATCCTATCTTGCCGGAGAGTTAAAAACGAGAGACCTTTGTGTAAAAGGCTCAAAGAATTTTGCCGATTGAGGTTAGTTCTATAAGAAAAATGATGTCTAATGTGTAAATTTATACGATAATATGGAACTATATTAAACATATAACGTCAATAATATTAAACCTAAATTTGAAAGGAGCAATAATGAAAATAATCGCCTGACTTCTTTCCTCTCCCCAAAACACTTCGGATTTTTAGAAGCTGATCTCATATCAGCTTCTTTTTAATTTTCAAAAGAGATTAAAAAACGAAAAAGTGGGTATTTTCTGAAAAAAAGTTAAAAATAATCAAAAAAGTATGGATATAACTATTAAGTGAGTGCATTATAGATACAGTATAATTTTAAAATATATTTGAAAAGTGTTTATTGGTTTTCACCTTTTTTTAAATGAAATCAAAAAAGACTAAAGAGGGGAGAGAGAAAACAAGGCATGGCCATCACAATAAAAGATGTGGCACAACTGGCAAATGTTGCTCCTTCAACAGTTTCTCGAGTAAGTGCAAATGATCCTCGTATAAGTGAAAAAACAAAGGTACGTGTTCGTAAGGCAATGGAAAAGTTAGGATATCATCCAAACTTGATTGCACGGAGTCTTGCTAATCAATCAACCAGGATCATTGGCTTATTGCTGCCAAGTTCGTCAAACGGTTTTTATCAAAATCCATATTTTTTGGCAATCCTCCAGGGTCTTAGTGAAGGGGCTCAGGAAAAGCATTACTCTCTGTTACTAAGAACGGGGAAAACAGAAGATGAAATCTACGAAGGAGTTGTGAATATGATTCAGGGGGGAATGGTGGATGGAATAATCCTTATGTATTCAAGGATGAATGATCACATTCTAACCTATTTACAAGCAAGGGCTTTTCCGTTTGTTGTCATTGGGAAACCCTATGATTTTATTGAGGAGATAACGTATGTAGATAACGATAATGTCTTGGCTGCCGAACAGGTAACAGACTACCTTATTCAGCTAGGGCATGAAAGAATTGGATTCATCGGAGGCGATATAACCTTTGTGATGACTCTAAACCGTTTATTAGGGTATAAACGTGCATTGAAAAGGGCTGGTATCTTTCCAAGAAGGGAATATACCATACATGAGGATGTTTTACATGAAGGTGGACAAGCAGCTGCGAAAAAGTTACTATCGATGGACGAACCACCAACTGCGTTGGTCGTCAGTGATGATCGTATGGCACTTGGCGTCGTGCATTCTCTTCGGGAATTGGGAGTACGGACTCCTGAAGAAATGTCGATTGTCAGCTTCAATCATGTTCTTTTCTTTGAACGATCATTAACTGCCTTGAGTTCTGTAGACATTAATATTTTCGATTTAGGGTATCAGGCCGCAAAAAGTATTATACAAAAGTTGCAAACTGGAGATACTTCGGCTAGGTCCATCATTCCCCATCATTTTGTGGAAAGGCATTCATGCAGATCAATCAAACAAGAATCGATGGCCATGACTTACTAAACGAAAAGCCCCTTGCATAAAAGCCATGCTCTTTTATTAAACTCGTACGCTAAAGCTTTTAAATGTATGGAAACCGTAAAAGTATAGTAGAAGGATTAACGTTTATTTAAAGAAAAAAAGGAACCTAATATATATTATTCTGACAATTGAAGTTACAATTTTGTTTCAAGTAAGGGTGCTTTTTACAATGCAGAACGGAAGTTCCCTTTTTTATGCAAGGGGTAGGTTTGTTGAATAACTAATATAAAAAAACAGAAATATTAAAAAACGAAGGGGGGTATGGATTTACAAATATCTTTGCTACTGTTAAATAATAGTCGTTAGGTTTTTGAGGCAGCCTTTTTCTTATGGCACTTAACAGGGCAGGTTAGATTTATGAAAAAAAAGAAAAAGAGAGGGCAACAATGCCTTCTCTTTCTTTTCATTCATGTATTAAGGAGTGAATATCATCATAGTTAAGATGTTCTGTGAAATAGTTCATTCCCTCTAAAATTTCAATCCCACGTTCACCTAAAAATTCATGTTTGGTATTTAATTCTTCAGACGTTCTTTTAATATTCGGAAGGAAAGTTAATGCTTTTTTATCATTTCCTAATTTGTGATACATATACATAATCCCTATAGCTACAACAGCTGAATGGTATGCCTTGTCTATGGATCTTTTTGTTGTTAAAATACTTGATATCGTCATTGCTTCAGGGCTATTTGCTACTTCTTGATTAGGAAAAATTGCATATATCATGTCATCTAAATATAAGCAATGATGAATAAATTCGTGATAAATTGCTTCTGCATAGTCTTCTATTTTCCAGTGCTTTGGTGGATGTAACCAAATTACACCGATAGAACTAGATACAGAGCCCCCAACATATCCTTCTACTTTATAACATGCAATTGCTCCAATGACTTTTCTCATTGTGTTCATGATACTAGGATTTATAGTATTTAAAAGTTCAAAAGCTTCTTCAATATTTTTCATAATCTCTTGTTGTTCGTCAATTGAAAAAAGATGATCTGTAAATTTAACATTCTTATCTTTGAGTAAGTCTTTAATAATTAATCTATTATATAAATCTTCATGATCAAAAGTAACCTCAATTTTATCATTAACAGGTATAAAGTTCCCTTGCATGCTATTTAAAGCATTTATGTAATCTTTTTTATTAAAAGCAATCCTATCTTGTTTGAAAAATCTAATTAGTTCTTCCATATTTGCAATAATTTCTTTTGTATTGAAAAAATGCAACTTTTCATTTGGAGTTTGAACAGCTATATTTGTCATTAAATTCACCTCATTATTATAGTAAATAAGTATAGGAGAATAAAATTCTCCTATACTTATTTATAAAAAAAATCTTTTACTTTGCAGAAACATGGTTGTAGTGATCTTGTGATTTGCCTTCAGAGTTGCTCACAAAGTTCTCGATGTTTTTTGAAACATGGTTRTAGTGATCTTGTGATTTRCCTTCAGAGTTGCTCACAAAGTTCTCGATGTTTTTTGAAACATGGTTATAGTGATCTTGTGATTTACCTTCAGAGTTGCTCACAAAGTTCTCGATGTTTTTTGAAACATGGTTATAGTGATCTTGTGATTTACCTTCAGAGT
>NZ_JBFTMS010000084.1:0-5287 GCF_056397085.1 Peribacillus sp. 05N428
AATCGCTCCATCTGAACAACAAACTGCATAACCAGTTAAATAACGACATAGTACATTTACCCCCATCAAAAAAATGAGAATATGGAGGGTTTATTTTAGCATGGCTTTTTACTATTGTGTTTTCATACAAAAAAGCTGCCTTAAAGACAGCTYCGWTCTTCAGCTAACGCAYCCGTTAGCTCATTAAGAAAAGCGATTCTGGAATATTAAAAAAGAGGCCATCCTTTTGGACAGCCCCCTTTCCGCTATTATAAAATTTCTAGTAGCGCTCGATATCATTATATTGGTTACTTCGGAATGTTACCATCCATAATTCAGAGAAGGCATCTCCAAAATGAATTGGCTTTCAATCTTTGAAAACTATGAGAATACTGCAATTTTACGTGCGATAGATTCTGTTAAACGAGATGCTACTTTTGGAACAGCCCATTTAATAATTGGTGTTAACACCGCACCAGATAATCCGCCTGCATGGATTTCCACCGTACAAGTCATTATTGTTTTACCATTAACATCTTCTGCAGTAAAGTGACCGCTTCCTGTAAAATTATCTGATAAACCTTTTAGTTCAAACTTAATATTTGAAGGTTCATTCCATTCGGTAATATCTACCTGAGCTTGGATTGTTTTCTTTATACCTTTCACACTACCTTCAAATGTCCAAATAGATTGCTTGTCATTTATGATTTCATGTTCTTTATAGGCTGGTACTGTCGTTGCCCATTTTTCGAGATCACTGACATAATCCCAAACTGCCTGTACATCTGCTGGAACTACTACAGTATGCGTTCCCGTTGCCATTATGATCCCCACCTTCACTATGTATGAATTGCAACTTTACATTTCTACAAAATAATTATTACATAAAAAGCATGAACTTACATCTATTTGTAGAATTAAAATTTTCCAATCCTCCTCAATCCGGCCCTTTAATGGAATAACAGGACTGACGCTTTTAACCGACTATAATGTCACTTAATAGTATTCCTTATGGAATTGTCCTGCCCCGATAGTTGCATAAAGAAAAAGCTGCCTTATAGACGGCTCCGATCTTCAGCTAACGCACCCATTAGTTCTTTAAGGTATGAATTACTACTTATTCCAATCCTTAGCTAACATACCGTAAACAATATGGTCAACATAATGGTCATACAACCATTCTGCTTGTCTAATACAACCTTCATTAACAAAACCCAATCTTTCAGGAATTCCTCTACTTTTCTTATTCTCCACAGCAACCCTAATTTCAACTTTATCTAGTTTCAATTCATTAAATGCATAATCAGTCAATGCCTTAGCTACTCTTGTCATAACTCCATTTCCTTGATATTTTTCTCCGAGCCAATAACCAATATATGCAGTTTTATTTGACCAATTTATTTGGTTATAACCTGCTACACCAACAATTTGTCCCTTATACATAATAACTGTATTGACACTCTTGTTTTCAGCAATACCTTTTAAAGACATATTAATGAACCCTTTTGTATCTTCAAGTGTTGTTGTATTATCCAGCCAAGGAAGCCATTCTCGTAGATATTCTCTGGATTGATTTGTTATTTCGAAAACTCTTTCTGCATCCTTTAATTCTAACAGTTTCAATGATAACTCCTCATCAATCTTATGTAAGAACATACTCATCCCCCTAATTTTTCTATTGGTTTATTTTGTATATTAACATATATGATTAATGGATAAATCACTTGTTTATTATGGAGCTAATCTGCCCCGTCTCTTCAATAAGCCCCTGCTACAGAATTAACTGTAAACAGGGGCTTGTCGGTACTGATCCTGAAATTGCATCTATATAAATCGCATCTGACCTACCAGGGCAGACTTATGTTTATTTAACTATGTATTACATTACCCATGGCTTTGCCATTGTCTTTACTACGTTTGACAACAATCTTTAAAACATGTCATATGTTATATGCAATAAACTGATGCGAAAAATTTTTAGTCCTTCCAGAACCATTTACGAATCCATTTGGCAGGAATGGCAACCAATACAGCAATTACAATAAGAACTACTTTAAGTATAAAGAATCGTTCATCTAAAGGTATCAAAATATTTCTTCCACATGTATGACGTATTTTTTATTTTGTGCAGAATGTAATTCAGTTTGCATTTCGTATATTTCCAACCCTCCCATAGTCATCCCCCTCATTATCCTTTTCCTATTAATTTTACCACAAAAAACCATTGTCTTTATTCAACTATCCTGCCCCCTAGTGCCATAAGAAAAGAGCTGCCTTAAAGACAGCTCCGATCTTCAGCTAACGCACCTGTTCGTTCAACAAGATTTTACCTTTATCCACCACATGGTCTAGTCATTTAATTAGGATACAATTCACCGTACCAGTTCAAGCTGTGATTTTACAAAAACTGTCAGCCTTTTAATTTTACACTTCTATTTTAAATCGACGCTGATGAGGAAGCAGCTGCTTGATCAGCCTTCACACAATCAATTGCAACAACAAGTGCAATAATAATCGTTTCCATCTCTTCATCAATTATTTGAACCTTGTAGCTATCGCCCCAAGTGAACCACTCCTTGCCCACTTTACCTACGATTTTACCATGCTGTAAAACTTGAAAATCCATATCCCACCAATTACCATGTACTTCAATGCCTGCCGCATCAATTGTATATCGTGCTTTTAAGAAGGAAAATTCCTTCTTTATTGTTAATACCTCTCGACCATTCACCTCAACCAAAAACTTTGGTAAAAAGCTGAACACCTTTTTCGTTATGAGTGCTACTTCATCTCTTGCTGTATTCATAATGGAGAAGGTCTTCGGAACTTGCATAAAACTTCCCTCCACGTAATATATATCCTTCTCCTGCTGATCCTTTACTGTAAATTTCCCGCTTAGACTGAATACCTTCTGTTTAATATAAAGCTGCCTCATACTAATGCCTCCCAACCTTAAGTCTTTACATTACTTACGTTTTAAATGGGCATTGGTTCCAATCTTATTCATTAAATTCCAAATAATAACTCCACTCAAAAGTGCCTTCTTTTCGGTTCACCACTATTTATCCTTACCTAATTTACCTTTTGTAAAGGCAGCAATCCTTCCTTCGCAATCTGACCCAATTGTTCAATAACTCCTTATGTACTCTTGAACTATCCTGCCCCGTTTGTTGAAGAAGATTTTTGATTTGTCTTTTAAGCCTGAATTGGTAAATAAATCTGTACTTCTTCATTGCATTCCCCCATAAGGTGATATGTCTCGATAATATAAGAATCGAGATCTCTTTGATAACCTTGTTCTTCTGCCCAATTCAATAAATTCAAATGAAGTTCTCCCAAATTAGATATATTCCCTCTTGTAGTTATGAAACTTTTATTTATTTCAATATAATCCATACCTGTTGGTACTTCATATAATTTCTCACTCACAATTAACCCTACATAATAATGACCTATCCTATGCTCCTCATCCTTTTTAGGCTCAAATAATGCAATTTCGTTCTCTGTTGGATTTAGTATTTCGTTTAAGCGACTTAATAGTTGCTTTGCACGCAAGGGTACTTCATTACCAAAGTTAACAAACTCCCCACTACCCTTTAATCCAACCAGCTTAAATTCTTTTTTAACCATCATAAACGACATATTACCCTCTCCTATTCACACGAAAATTCCATAATATTCTATTTTTATTTATTCAACAAAAAAATCCTTACATCCTGCATTGAAGTAAGGATTTCATACTGAGTTCTGCAACTGTTATTCAACTAACCTGCCCCGTTCGTTCATTAAGAAAAGCGATTCTTATCGGAACAACTTTATCGACTTGATTACAATTTCTCTGCAGGTATGTCAAAATCCATCAATTATTGGTGTTGGTTTTGAATAAAGTTTGATTAAAAGTTTTCTGTAAACCCCAAGCAATAAAAGGAATCAAAATGGTTTCCTTTCTTTTTGAATGTACTCTCCGTTTTCAAAAAGTTTAGCCAAAACTCATTTAGAAATCTTTGATTGAAAAGATAAAGTATCACAACTTTATACAAAACTTCTCATCTATCTTCAAACATCGCAATTTTATTTTAAATACACAATTACCAATGGCGAATTCCTAAGAAGATTAATAATAAAATCCAAGTAAAAATTTAAGAAAAATTTAATGTTTACCCCACTATTTATTTTAAAAGTTTTTCCTATCCTAAAACATGTTACTTCATGGAGGAGACTAGAAATGAAAAAGTGGGAATTTTATTGGTTTTTTGCATTAGCTTTTATTTTTAAGATATTACCGATATCCCAAGATAAAGTAGAGGATCAAATCTGAAAAATTTTCGGAGATGATAGCATAGTGTAAAGTAGGATAAAGCATAGATTATAAATTTGAAAAGAATTAGGAAACGAGGATTTATATGGAAAACTCAAAAAACAATCAAAAAAAAATAACTGCTGGCTTGTTGGCCGTATATTTATTTGCATTAACATGGATTATAGTCTTTAAAATGCAATTTTCATTCCAAAGCTTGCCGGATTTTAGGGAAATCAACTTAATCCCTTTTGCTGGTTCAGCTAATGTTAATAATCAAATAGATTTTAATGAAATAATCTATAATGTACTTGCATTTATCCCATTGGGAATTTATATTAGTATGCTAAAACCAAATTGGTCTTTCTTGAGAAAGATCGCAGTAATAGCAGGAGTTAGTTTGTTATTTGAAGGATTGCAATTCATCTTTGCTATAGGTGCAAGCGATATAACTGACTTTATGGGGAATACATTAGGTGGAATTACTGGAGTTGGAGTTAATATTGTATTTTGTAAGCTGTTCAGTACAAAATCAAATAAAATCCTTAATGTTTTAGCTTCAATCGGAACGATATGCATTGTTGCGCTATTACTGTTATTAATATACCCCAGGATTAGTGGTGTTATTATTTATAAAGTTTCCTAAGTAATTGGAGAATTGCTGTTCATGAAAATTACCAGAGGGTATGCCAGCAGATTCTTTATTTATAAAACAAGAATGACAAATATCACAAGCCACCTATTTTGAGGATGGCTTATTTAAATTCTATTTCTCTAAAAACAGAAAATATCCTTCTTCAACAAACTGGCCCAATAGTTGAAGAAAAGCCAAAGAGCACTTTTCAACTATCCCACCCCGTCTGTTCCATAAGAAACTCCTATGGCGGCGCTCCTCGCCGCCACCATCTACTACGAAAATCTAAACTCAAAATAGAGTCTAACCCATTAACCCCTTGACAATAATGGAAAATAACAATACAACCAGGCTGAACTTTTTTTGGTGGATCTTAA
>NZ_JBFTMS010000085.1:0-5238 GCF_056397085.1 Peribacillus sp. 05N428
AAAGCAGAGGGGAGTCCCCTCTGCTTTAGAGCATTATCTAAAAGTACACACTGTAATATAAATTGAAACGCCGTATACGCGAACCGTACGTACGGTGTTGTGAGAGGGGCGAAAATAATACATTTATTTTCCCTCTACTCGATTATGGACCTATCGGGGCAGGTTAGTTGGATAAGAATGTAGAATATAAGAATAAATTGCCAATAAAAGTTTATAAACATAATTAATTGAGAGGGGTTCTAACTTGAAGTTAAAAGAGATAGCTGACCTTTTTATGGTCAAAGAAATAGAAGGGAATATGGATGTCGAAATTACAGGATTACAAATGGACTCAAGGAAAGTGGAAAAGGGGAATTTGTTTATCTGTGTACCAGCCATTAAAGGATTTCTTGAAGATAGACACCATTATGCTAAAGATGCCATTAGGAATGGTGCAGTAGCCCTTTTAGTCGAACGTGATGTTGATATTGATGTACCAAAGATATATGTTAAAGATGCAAGGCATGCAATGGCTGTTATTGCTTCGAATTTTTATAATCATCCCTCACATGAGATGAAACTTATTGGAATAACAGGAACGAACGGCAAAACCACTACCTCTTACATTATTGAAAAAATTTTTACTGATTACGGACTTAAAACTGGTCTGATGGGTAATAACGGCATTCAGATTAACGGAATCATGTATCCCACAGATATAAATACACAGGAACCCCCAATTTTACAAAGAAACCTCCGGAAAATGAGGGAATACAACACGGAATATTGTGTTATGGAAGTTACATCTCAAGGGTTAGACATGAAGCGTGTAATGGGGTGTAACTTTAGAACAGCCATATTTACAAACCTTACTCAAGATCACATAGATTATCACGGCACAATGGAACAATATAGGAATACAAAAGGGCTTTTATTCTCTAGGCTCGGAAATACATTTAAATCTAAAGATGAAAAATATGCTGTCCTAAATGCAGATGACCCAAGTTTTGAACATTTTCGTAAATTATCAGCAGTGGAAGTTATTACTTACGGAATCAACAATGAAGCTGATGTTTCTGCAAAAAATATCACCATGACATCGCAAGGAATTCGGTTTTTACTTATTACTTTTAAAGGAGAAATTGAAATACACCTACAATTAGTAGGGGGTTTTAATGTTTATAATGCATTAGCTGGTATAACAGCAGCGTTAATTGAAGGAATACCCCTTGAGAATATTAGAAGTAGTCTTTCCTTGTTAACAAGTATAAGTGGCAGGATGGAAATAGTGGATGAAGGACAAGATTATCTTGTTTTAGTTGACTACGCTCATACACCAGATGCTTTAGAAAACGTATTAAAATCAATTAAAGAATTCACAAAAGGAAAAGTAATTACTGTTTTTGGTTGTGGTGGGGATAGAGATAAAGGAAAACGACCAATTATGGGAGAAATCGCTAGCAGATACAGTAACAATGTTTTTGTTACTTCTGATAATCCACGTTCAGAAGACCCTATTAAAATTATGAATGACATAGAAAAAGGAATGAAAAAGTCTAATTCATTACAATATGAATTACTCGCTGATCGAGAAGAAGCTATATATAAAGCTATCAAAGAGGCTACTTCAAATGATGTTGTTATAATAGCTGGAAAGGGTCATGAGACCTATCAAAAATTCAAAGATAAAACAATTCATTTTGATGATAAAGAAATAGCGAGAAAGGCAATATCTGAGAAGTAGTATTAATTACTTTAGGTCTTAACGATGCTTTAACCAGGCATCTTCTTTTTGTTTGTGAAGTATTGTACTTAAACTAACGGGTGCTTTACTTCAATAAGTGGGGGGAAGTCTATGAAAATTTCATATTGCAGGAATCTGAACAATACTGAGAAATATGTTACAAATAAAAAACAACTTAAATATAATCTTTTGAACACCGACGAACTAAGTATTTGCTTTGGTCTGACAAGACAATTTGAATTTGATAGTAGATGTCCTAATGCAAATAGACCAATTATTAAAGGGACCGTTATCGCTACAGCTTCTTACCAAAGAGATAGAACGATAGGTATTTACTTCTTTCCAATATCCGGAAATACTTATCCTGAAAAAGCGTACAAAGAATTTAATAATTCAATTTTACCTAATATAAAAAAGTGGATTCAAGAACAAACAACAAAACCAGATACAGCAATTTTAGGTATAGAAGAACTAATAATCGAATGGAATGGAAAAAATCATTTATTACATAATGTCAGATTTCTATAACAACGATCAAAAGCAAGGTCTTAATGAACCAACGGGTGCGTTCGTATTATAAGGTTAGCCAGTTTTTTAAACTGTACCCTATAGAGTAGACACTAAAAAAAGGTCTGCTCTGTAGGGTACTTTTATGTATAATGAAAAAAATGGGAGAATCGGAGAACAATTAAATGCCAAAAAAACTCTTTACTGAGAAAGAAATAGAAATACTATCTAATAATCCATATGTTAAATCTATAAGTTCAAAGGGTGTTACATATACAGACGAATTTAAGAGGATTTTTATAGCTGAAAATGAAAATGGTAAGTTGCCAAGGCAGATTTTCGAGGAGAATGGTTTTAATATTGAAGTCATAGGTATTGTCAGAGTACAAAGGGCAGCCTCCAGATGGCGTACTGCTTATAAAAAATCAGGAGTATTGGGACTTAGGGATACGCGTAGTGATAATTCGGGGAGACCAACTCAGAAGGAGCTTTCTCTAGAAGAAAAGAATGCTAGATTAGAAGCACAAAATCAATTGTTGAGAGCTGAGAATGAGTTACTAAAAAAGTTAGACATGATGGAAAGGGGGATGAAGAAAAACGAGTAAAAGTCTCTGCTGAACATAGGTTTCTTTTAATACGTTCAGTAATAGAAAAGTATCTACTTAAAAATATGGTGAGTTTCTTATGCGAAATTGCGGGAGTTTCTCGCTCTGGTTTTTATAACTACTTTTCTTCACAAGCTCAGGAAAGAAGAGAGCGAAGAGAAGAAAAAGACTTGATACTTAAAGAAAATATTTTAAATGCTTTTCATTTTAAACGCCGCAAAAAAGGTGCACGCCAGATTAAGATGACGTTAGAAGGACAGTTTCGAATTACATATAACTTGAAGCGAATCCGAAGGATTATGAGGAAATACAAGATTGTTTGTCCTATTAGAAGAACCAACCCTTATCAGAAGATGTTGAAAGCCACTCAAGAACACACGATTCTGCCGAACTTATTAAACCGAGAGTTTAAACAAGCAATTCCAGGAAAAGTATTACTTACTGATATTACATATTTATATTATGACAATAGACAAAAGGCTTATTTATCCACGATTAAAGATAGTTCAACGAATGAAATACTTGCCTATAATGTGTCTAGCCGAATGACATTAGATTTAGCTACAGATACATTAGTAAAGTTAACGAAGAATAAACGAGTAAAGTTTGCCGAAGGGGCCTTTATTCACTCTGATCAAGGAGTACACTATACTAGTCCCACTTTTCAGAAACACGTAAAAAAACTAGGACTTGGGCAATCCATGTCAAGAAGAGGCAACTGTTGGGATAACGCTCCCCTAGAGTCCTTCTTTGGTCATTTCAAAGATGAAGCCTATATTAAACCTTGTAATACTATAGAAGAACTTAAAAAGGAAATTAGAAGTTATATGACGTACTATAACAATTTCAGATATCAATGGAACTTAAAGAAGATGACTCCTGTTCAATACAGAAATCACCTTCTCCAAGTGGCATGACCTTTTTTAAAAATGTCCTTTACATAGGGTGCAGTTTATTTACTGGTTGACCTTTTTTTAATAGAATCTATTATATCAGTAGCCAGGGTAGGACGTACGGGTGCGTGGGACTTGATCCCGTGAACTAAACTGTCCGCCCCCTACTTGTAGAAACATGTTTGAGGCTGGTTGGGACGCAGATCTCGTATAACAAGCGAAGCTATGACACTACATGGAGGACTAGGGGTACTGGTTAATAAGTAGAGGAGGTAAAGATAATGAATCCAGTTGTTGGTCTGGATGTGGCAAAAGGAGAAAGCCAAGTTCAGGCATTCTTAGATCAATCTAAACCGTATGGGAAGAGCTTTTCAATGAAGCATATCAAAGAGGAGTTAGATCATTTTTTAGAATTTCTAAAAGAAATTGAAGAGGTGACAGGGCAGATGCCTATGGTCATTTTAGAATCTACAGGGCATTACCATTCTCCCGTTATTCAATACCTGGAGGATCAAGGGATTCTATATATCTTACTAAATCCGATTATTTCTTATCAGGCAAAGAAGTCCAGTTTACGGAAGGTAAAAACAGACGCTATCGATGCGTACCAGTTGTGTGTGCTGTATTACAAAGAGGATTTAGAACCTCATAAAATGAGAGGAATTCAGCTATTAGACCTTCGGAATTTGTCCAGACAACAGGAAATCGTAACGAATATGTATGTGGAAGCTAAACTTCAGTTTCACACCATTTTAGATCAAGTGTTTCCTGAATACCGGAAGGTTTTTGGGATCTATATTCGAAGGTTTCTTTATTGATGTTAAAGGAATATCCTACTTCAGAGGCGGTATTAACAGCCGGAGAAAGTAGACTAGCAGAGAGTGTTATAGAGTTCTGTTCTAGCCGATCGGGTGAATGGGCATGGGGAAAAGCAAAAAAAATAATGGATTCCGCATCTCGAAATCCATTTCAAAAAAGCGTGTATGAAAGTCACGTAATCAATCTTCGTATGTATATTGAGTTGCTTTTTCATTACCAGGGACACCTTTCTGATTTGGAAGATCGTATAGTGGCCCTGGCAAATGAACTGGAAGAATATAAGATCATCCAATCGATTCCGGGTATCGGAGAAAAAATCGCAGCCACGATTATCTCTGAAATTGGTGAAATCGATCGGTTTAATCATCCGAAAAAACTGGTTGCCTTCGCTGGAGTAGATCCAAGTGTTCACTCATCGGGTAAGTTTACGGCAACCATTAATCGTATTACAAAAAGAGGTTCGAGCAGACTACGTCATTCTCTGTATCTTGCCGTACTATGCGGCATAAGAAGTTCAAGGAACAAAAAGCTTAAAGCCTTCTATGATAAGAAAAAATCAGAAGGAAAACCGGCCAAAGTGTCAATCGTTGCCTGTATGAATAAGTTGCTTCATTGGATTTACGCTTTATTAAAGAGAAAAGAAGCATTCCTAGATTTAGCCTGATTAACGATTTTGTGAAACAGAGAAAAA
>NZ_JBFTMS010000086.1:0-4794 GCF_056397085.1 Peribacillus sp. 05N428
GTAGACTTAGGCGAAGACTACTTTGATAAACAGAGACAACAATCAATTTTTCGGCATTCACTAAGAAGACTTGAAAGTTTAGGATACACAGTTACATTACAAGAACCTGAAGCATCTTAATCCAGTCCACTTACCTACAATAAATCAGTGAATTAGGCGCTCTCCCCTTTTAAAAAAAACAATGAGCTGCGTCTTCTTAAGTATTGCCTTTTCCCCTAAATTCCAGAAGTCTATTTTCATGGTAGTTCATTAAGACATACGATTCTTATTAAAGAATCGCACCCTTTAATGGTTTATAAACTCTATAATTACCAGACAGGTCTTAACCTCGATGATAGTTTATCTTCATTTTCTTCAAAAACTAATTTTGTTAAATCTTCTTTGAGCATTTTCAGGCGTTCAGCACCTATGTTTTCAATCCAACGTTGCTCAATCTCATTTAGTATTTTCTCTTTTGCTTTCACTACTAACCAACCTCGTTCGGTCAAAACAATAATTTTCCCTCTCTTATCAGTGGGATGAGCTTTGCGCATTACATAGCCACTTTTCTCAAGATAATCCACCATTTTACTCACAGCTTGCTTTGTAATTCCTAAATATTCGGCTAGTTCTATACCTGTTGCTCCATTGGGAGTGATGCATTTAAACATAAAACCATGTGCAGGTCTAATATCTCCAAATCCCAATT
Source organism: Peribacillus sp. 05N428 (assembly GCF_056397085.1). Taxonomy (NCBI): domain Bacteria; kingdom Bacillati; phylum Bacillota; class Bacilli; order Caryophanales; family Bacillaceae; genus Peribacillus; species Peribacillus sp. 05N428. The sequence continues at coordinate 689 of NZ_JBFTMS010000086.1, forward strand.
CACTCAATCTGTCATGTAATTCATTAATTAATGTACTAAAGGATAATGATAAAAGTGATGTAAGATCCAATTCACTAAATACTTCATGATTCATACATAAAACCTCCTTAAATAACGTCAATTAGGTTGACTTTATTTGAAATCCATTGTACTATACACCATGTAGTCAATCAAGTTGACTATAGTTCAATTATAAAAGAAATAGGATTCACCGAAACAAAATTAATACATTATGGAGGGTTCTCATGGCTAACATCGTTAAAATTAGAGGAAGTGTATTTGCACCGTATGCTTGGTTGGAACCTATTAAAGATCCTGCAACAGAAAAGATATTCGAATACACTGGTGATGCACGTGAATTTACACCAAACGCTGTAAACACTATGCGGTCAAGATTAGAGCAAGAAGTGATTATTGATTTTTATAAAAAAGAAATTTCCACCTATACAAATGCTTGTACCGTAACTGTAAAAGTTACAAATCCAGATGGTTCTATTGATTATAAAAAAGGAAAAACAAGTACAGAAAATATTGTATGTACTAATGTTATGTGGGGCACTGATGAAATTTCTTTTGAAATGAGGGCAAGTGCAAGCAACCCTTTAAATGCAGCAGCACCTGCGGCTGATTATTTATTAACTATACATGTTAACAAGAGTGGTGTTGCACAAATTGAAGGTGCACATGATGGGTTCCCCTGCTATGAATTTTATAAACAAACAGATTTTGGTCCATTTGAATTAATATATACACATGATTTCAGAAAAACTGGTGACACTCCAGCAGCGCTAGCTGGGGAAATGGAATACAGTTTTAAAACGACAATCTAGATATAAATACTAAGTAGAAGTTTACAAGAAGCAAATATTAAAGGAAAAGCAATAATTTATACGAAAGAAATTGCGATCTGCTTTGCTCAATGACTCAATATTATTATCCATAAAATTAAAAATCATAGAGGTATGTCTCATGACTAATATCGTTAAAGTTAGAGCAAGTGTGTTTATTCCAATGTCTTGGACTGAACCTAAGAAAGATACTCAAACAGGAAACGTGATTCAATTCGAAGGTGACTCACGTGAATTTACACCATATGCTGTAAACGCTATGCGTTCCAGAATTGAACAAGAAGTAGTGGTAGATTTTTATAAAAAAGAAATCTTCACATATGCGAATACTGGCATAACAACAGAAAGAATCACAACTCCTGATGGTTCCGTTAATAAAAAAACAGGAAAAGCTAGTACGGAAGGTATTTTGTGCACTGATGTTGTATGGAGATCAGATGACGTCAAATTTCAAATGAGTGCTAGTGCTAGCAACCCATTAAATGTATATGCACCTCCCGTTGATTATCTATTAACTGTACATGTCAAAAAAGATGGTACTATCGATATTCAAGGTGCACATGACGGATTCCCTTGTTATGAATTTTATAAGCAAGTAAACTTTGGTCCGTTTGAAAAGATTCATACACATGACTTCAGAGAAACTGGTGATACACCTGAAGCTCTAGGTGGAGACATGGAATATAGTTTTAAAAAGATAATGTAAAGACAATAGGATTCCCTTTTTAGTGAATAAATATATAACAACATAAGAGTGGGTAACAGGAGGAAAATAGAATGACAACAGTATTATTTGTAAAAGCAAACAATCGCCCCGCAAACCAGGCGGTGAGTGTGAAATTATATGAGGCTTTTTTAGCAAGCTATAAAGAATCACATCCAAATGATACAGTGGTAGAACTTGATTTATACAAGGAAGAATTGCCATATGTAGGAGTAGATATGATTGACGGTACATTTAAGGCTAGTAGAGGACTTGATTTAACAGCAGAAGAAGCAAAAGCAGTAACTGTTGCTGATAAATATTTAGAACAATTCCTTGCAGCTGATAAAGTTGTGTTTGGATTCCCATTATGGAACTTAACAATTCCAGCTGTACTACACACATATATTGATTATTTAAACCGTGCGGGCAAAACATTTAAATATACGCCAGAAGGTCCGGTAGGTCTTGTTGGAAATAAGAAAATTGCATTATTAAATGCAAGTGGCGGTGTGTATTCTAAAGGACCAGCAGCTGAAGTGGAAATGGCTGTTAAATATGTAGCAAGTATGATGGGCTTTTTCGGTGTAAAAGATATAGAGAAAATAGTGATTGAAGGTCACAACCAATTCGCAGATAAAGCAGAAGAAATTATTGCTGCAGGGCTTGAAAAAGCTGTTAAAGTAGCAAGTACGTTTTAATTAATAAAAAACTTGTCACTCAATATAGCAGTACCAACACTTTTATAGTGGTGGTACTGCTTTTTTTATTTGCTTATCTTGCTACTTTGGGAGGAGTTAGAACCCAATTGATGTAATAATTCCATTTTAATCTTATAAAACGATAGAAAGAAGGATTGCATTACAATGAAAAGTTGATGGACAAAATATATATAAACTTGATTTCCTTATGGAACTAACCTGCCCCGTTAGTTCCATAAGAAAAAGCTGCCTTATAGACAGCTCCGATCTACCGCTAACGCACCCGTTAGCTGAATAAGATTTTTATTTTTTATCCTTTTTCTGTTCTCTATAAATAGAAACACCAACTACAAATATTCCTATTGTCACAACTGTAAATAACCAATATAAATCTAAATCTGTAAAATACTCAACGGTACTTATTATAAAGTTTATAAATATTAAAATGAAAAGAATAACATCCTTTTTAGTTAGTTTCCTTTTTTCAAAAAACAATCCCATTCATACACCGCCTATTGCTTAAATCATTGTTTTAGCTAATCATAACATACTACATTCTTCTTCCACTAAACTGCCCCTATAGTTGCATAAGAAAAGGAGCTGCTGATCAACTCCTGGTAATGAAGTAAAGCACCCGTTAGCTCAACAACATTTAGTTATCTTTTCAAAATAAATCTTGGAGATGGAAGGACTTCCTGTTCAGCTTCAAAAAAAGCCAACTTTCCTGGAATACAAGAGATAATTGACGGCATCCCATATCCAACGGCTTTTTCTAATGCAGCCAATAGGGGCAATTCTTTTCCATCAATGGTTTCACTCCAAGAAATTGCATAACAAGTATCTCCTGCCCCATATCTTTTTAGCAATTTAGCTATTTCTTCATAGTCTGAATTTGGCTTTGGGATTTCTTTCATATATTCCATACGAAGAGTTGTTCTATAATTATGACAAAGCCGCCCTAAAGCATCATGCCTCTTATCTTTTTTTAAAAAACAATTCGAATAAAACCCTATCTTGAACCCTTTTAGTGAAAAAAGATTTAACAATAATTTCTTCAATTTCTTTGTTCATCTCCAACCCCTCCCACACCTTGATTTTACTATAAAACACCATATTTTTAGGTGTGTTCTTATTAAGCTAACCTGCCCCGTTAGTGCCATAAAGAAAAAACTGCTGCCTTAAAGGCAGCTCTGATCTTCAGCTAAAGCACCTGTTACTGTTAATTAAGAAAATTATTTTTTAGGGCTTGTGCATTATCTTTATCTAACTCTCCATAACTTTCGTTTTCATTATTGCTAATAATTGTTGCTGTACCTGAACTTTCATTAAACCAAATTTCATATTCATAAAGTCTTTCAGGTTTATTTTCATCAAAAGTGTAAAACAAAGTAGCTTCTACGTCTGGTTTTCTAGCCATTTTAACCACTTTATCATCCCATTTGATTTGTTCAAATGCCTGCCTTAGCAGCTCTATTGATTCTCTATCTGTTATCATTACGACATCTTCGTATTTTCCTTCTGTATCAATTTTTTGAATATCTACTCTTGATAATTGTCCTTTTTCTTCCCCAATACATCCGACCAATAACACCATAAAGACAAAAAGAGAAGTAAAATTTATTATTTTTTTCATCATACACCTCCATAAATTTAGACGTTTACATTACAAAATAGTTCCAGCTTATCTTCAACTATCCTGCCCCGTTAGTTCCATAAGAAACTCCTATGGCGGCGCTCCTCGCCGCCACCATCTACTACGAAAATCTAAACTCAAAATAGAGTCTAACCCATTAACCCCTTGACAATAATGGAAAATAACAATACAACCAGGCTGAACTTTTTTTGGTGGATCTT
>NZ_JBFTMS010000087.1:0-4783 GCF_056397085.1 Peribacillus sp. 05N428
AGCAGAGGGGAGTCCCCTCTGCTTTAGAGCATTATCTAAAAGTACACACTGTAATATAAATTGAAACGCCGTATACGCGAACCGTACGTACGGTGTTGTGAGAGGGGCGAAAATAATACATTTATTTTCCCTCTACTCGATTATGCAACAAACTAGTCAGGATAGTTTAGGAATAAATGATATAATTTGTAATATTGATTTAATTGAAAGGAGTTTGTTGCATATGCCAACCTGTCAGCAATGTGGCTATAAATGGGGTTGGATAGAGGCCTTTTTTAAAATGTTTACCTTTAAAAAGAGGTTAAGTTGTTCATCCTGTGATTCATCCCAATACGTTTCCAAGAAAACAAGAAAGCTATTAAGCCTATTTATATTTATAACTTTATTGATCGTACCTTTAATATCATTTGGTGTACCTAAAGGTTATGCCTTAGTTTTTGAAATAGTTGCGTATGCTTTAGTGATTATTATGATGCCATTTATATATAAGTTAAGTAACAAGGATGAACCGATGTGGTAGTCATTTAAACAACGGCGTAAGCTTAAGATAGGAGCTGTCTTTAAGGCAGCTTTTTATTAATGTAAATATCGGGGGAGTTTAGAAGAAGGGAGGAGTCAAAATGAATCAGAATATTGGTACAGAAGAAGCGATTAAAAGGTGGGATAGTTTCGCGGATACATATTCTGCAAATCATACCGAGCAAGGAGATCTTCATAAACAAGTTTTTTTGAATCCAACTTTATTATCACTTATGGAAACGGTGAGGAATAAAAACGTTTTAGATGCCGGGTGTGGTGAGGGGTATTTAAGTGGATGTTAGCGAGGTCCGAAGCAACTGTAACGGCTGTGGATTATTCATCACGGATGATAGAAATTGCTAAGGGAAGAACCCCGAATGATTTGTTGATTGATTATAGGCAGGGGAATTGTGAGGACTTGTATTGCTTAGAAGATAAACGTTTCGATTTAATAGTATCAAATATGGTTATTCAAGATCTTGCAGATTACGAAAAAGCATTTCAGGAAATGTATCGTTTATTAGTAGATGGAGGCTGTTTTATATTTTCGATTTTGCATCCTTGTTTTGTTACTCCAGAGAGTGGTTGGGAGAAAACGAAAAGCGGTAAAAAACTGCATTGGAACGTAGATAAGTATTTTTATGAAGGAGTGTATGAACAACGTTTAGGTGATAAAGAAAAAATGCTATTCTTTCATAGAACATTAACAAGTTATATAAACACTTTAATCAAAACAGGTTTTATTTTAGAAAGCATAATAGAACCTAAGCCATCAAAAGAGATGTTAGAAAAATATCCTTCATTTGAAGAAGATTTCAGATGTGCTGATTTTATAGTTTTTAAACTAAAAAAGTAAAGGTGAATCTTAATATTAGAAAATCAACGAGAGGAAGGTGTACATGGTGGGGAGAAATTACAGAATGATGAATGAGGTCTTAACAAATGTCCAGTAAAACATATCAAATGAACCAGAGTTATGTAGATTCTCAAGAAAAACAAAAAATGTTATACAAACGTACATTGATTATTATAAGTATTTCACAAATTTTTGGCGGTGCCGGTTTAGCGGCTGGAGTTACGGTGGGGGCACTTCTTGCACAACAAATGCTTGGCACAGATGCATTTGCTGGAGTGCCATCGGGTTTATTTACATTGGGATCTGCCGGGGCTGCTTTAATCGTAGGGAGACTTTCTCAACGTTACGGCCGCCGTACAGGTCTAACAGCTGGTTTTATGATAGGTGGACTTGGAGCTATAGGAGTCATAATGGCAGCCATCATAAATAGCGTTTTCCTTTTATTTGCTTCCCTGCTCATCTATGGTGCAGGAACAGCGACAAATTTACAAGCTCGTTACGCTGGTACGGACTTGGCTAACAATAAACAGCGAGCCACTGCCATCAGTATTACCATGGTGTTTACTACATTTGGTGCAGTTGCCGGTCCGAATTTAGTGAATGTAATGGGGGATTTTGCTCTTTCTATTGGCGTTCCTTCACTCGCTGGTCCTTTCATTTTATCAGCGGCAGCATTTATCTTAGCAGGTCTTGTCCTTTTCGTTTTGCTTCGCCCGGACCCATTAGTTATAGCAAGAGCAATAGAAGCGTCCAAACAAGAAAGTAAGCGATTAGGATATTCGGCTGATACTGAACAAATGGTAAACAAAAGAGGAATTATTGTTGGTGCGACAATTATGGTTCTTACTCAAATTGTAATGGTGGCCATTATGACCATGACGCCAGTTCATATGAGGCATCATGGACATGACTTGGGTGAAATAGGTCTCGTTATTGGATTTCATATAGCTGCCATGTATCTTCCTTCACTGGTTACAGGTGTCCTTGTTGATAAGTTTGGCCGTACTGCCATGGCTATTGCCTCTGGAGCTACGCTGCTTCTGGCCGGTTTAATATCGGCGATTGCACCAGGTGATTCTATGATTCTCCTAGTTATTGCCCTTTCTTTACTTGGATTAGGATGGAATTTCGGTTTAATAAGTGGGACGGCTCTTATTGTTGATTCAACCGACACTTCAAATCGGGCTAAAACCCAAGGTACAGTGGATGTTTTAATTGCATTATCAGGAGCCTCTGGTGGAGCCTTATCTGGAATGATTGTGGCCGGTTCAAGTTATACAGCCTTATCATTTATCGGAGGGTTATTATCTCTATTATTGATTCCAGTGGTTATCTGGTCTCGGGGAAGTGAAAAATAAAAAGAAGCCATATAATAAGTAAAAAAAGTCATTTCCTATCGTACAGGAAACGGCTTTTGAAAGTCATTTTGGAACGCTTGAAACGTTTGCCCCTTTTTTGCCATACAAAAAATCCCCTCCATCCTCGAAGGGTTGCTCTGTTTTGTGCAATAGCATTGGAGAAATAAACAAAGTTTACCACCTCATAATTATTGTAGCATTGATTGATGAGCAATCTGTAGATTATAATAATAATAGGAATACTACAAATGTACATATAAATTCATAAGAACTAACGGGTTGGGGGAGAAATTATGATGAAAAAACTAGCAAAGGCATTAACCGTAGGAGTATTAGCTCTAGGATTACTGGCAGGAGTTGGAGCAAATAAAGGAGAAGCTGCAACAGTAACAAAGCCGATCGGTTCAACTTTCTATAAGAGCGCCTTAGTAGGTACTACCTATAAGGTTCAAGATTATAAAGGTAATACAATTAATGCAAAAACAACTAAAGCTGTAACGTTAACTCCATATGCAACAAATAAAAACTTTTCATATGCTACAGTAACATTTGTAGATTATGATAAAGTAGGAACAAAGTGGGTCAAGTATACAAAAACAGCCAAAGGATATTTCTTTACTCCTATTAAAAATGGTATAACTTACAATGAATATACGAATGTAAAAAAAGGAATGACTTATAATCAAACGGTATCTATCACAGGTGAATATATGAAATTAGATTCAACATATACCTATGGCGGCATTACCCAAAAAGATTATACCTGGAGCCGTTACAGTGACACTAATGACACACATTTTTATACGGTTTTTGAAAACAACAAGTTAACATACAAAAGCTATTCTGTAAGTGAATATTAATAACAAAAAAGCCCCTCTCGTGTGAGAAGGGCTTTTTATTTTTATTATTCCAAATATAAAAATTGTTTCTTTTTCATTTAGGTGAATTTTGACATTGTGAGGGGAGAGGTGAAGTTTTGGAAAATAAAAGAAAATTGAACAAACAAGAAGCAATACCTTTGATATTGACTGTTGTTTAGTTATAGCTGCATTACTGGTTTTTTTATCGGCAGATCGATAACGAATATAGATTTAAGGATATCGATTTTTATTTTTTTTAATTGATATTGGATTTTTAGTGGCTTTGATTTTGGGAACCAAGGCAAAGCAATTTGGTATAAGAGTAATCAGCGTTTTATCAAAGCTTTCGGGACCATAAAGCAGGTTTTAGCCATAATAAATCCAAATGATTAATTTTAGGTGCTTTAGGAGCTGTCTTTAAGGCAGCTTTTTCTTAATGAACTAAAGGGGCAGGATTGTTGAAAAAGGAATGCAACCTATGTTTGTCTAAATAGTAATATTTAACAATGTTTAGGCATTGCTCTAATAGTATTTTAACAGTTACATTATTTTCTAAATGGGGAGGGGCATTTTTGCAAACTTTTTTTAGATATAACTGGATGGTAAGAGAAGACTGGTATCGTTGGTGTGAAGAGTTAAGTGAAGAAGAAATTCTGCGGAACCGAACGGGTGGAATGGGAAGTATATTGCATACACTTTTCCATATTGTTGATGTCGAATGGAGCTGGATACGTCTCTTGCAAGGTAAAACTGACTTTCAGGAGAGTTTCGATAGTTATAAAAGCTTGAACAAAGTTCGGAAATTGGACGCTGAATTTCATTTAGAAGTGGAAAACTTTGTGAACAACTGGGATGCTAGTATGGAAAATCAATTATTTTATGATACCTTGCAGGATGGAAGAATTGTGACGGATACTTGGGGTGAAATAATGCGACATACTATTGCTCACGAAATTCACCATATAGGGCAATTATCAATTTGGGCAAGGGAATTAGGGAAAAAGCCTGTTTCTGCAAACCTTATAGGTCGGGGTCTTTCCTCTCATTCCATATAAATAATTCAAATAGATATTAATTTAGTCGGTTTCTATATATATTGAGTGAAGTCCTTCAATTAGAGATCGCCTTTTCGATGTTCTGCTGCTGGTCAGTTTTGTTAAGCAAAATCAGTTTGTGAAGAATTGTATTTA
>NZ_JBFTMS010000088.1:0-4542 GCF_056397085.1 Peribacillus sp. 05N428
TTCAAATATTTTCTGAAGATCCATTCAAATATTTTCTGAAGATCCATATAGCTGTGCTTTCCTTCAAGGTAAAGTCGTACAATGAATATTTTCTGTTCGGCAGAAAAATTAGCCATAAAAAACACCCCGTAAATGTTAGTTTGGTGTCTAACATTTACGGGGCAGTTCAACTTGATGAAAATCGAATCTGTCTACAGTTTTTTATGTACAATTTGAAAATTTGCCTGAGCCCGCGGAGGAGGGACATATTTGACAAGAATGTGAGAAAGAATCAAGAATACAAAGAAAAGGTTTCGGAATGATACCATCCGAAACCTTTTTGTTTACACACTGAGACGATCCGTTGAGGATCATCTTCTTTTATCTCTTTCTGCCAAGTCCCATGCCATTATACATTTTTCTGATCATTTTATTGGCTTCAATATTCGCCTTTTCTGCACCGCGGTCCAGAATTTCATCCAATTCAGGTGAATCGATCAATGCATTATAGCGTTCTTGGATTGGCAGGATTTCTCCAAGAACCACCTCAGCCAAATCACTTTTAAAGTCACCGTAGCCTTTGCCCTCATACATCTCTTCAATTTCTGAATAGGATTTTCCACTGAAAATGGAGTATATGGACATCAGGTTGGAAACACCTGCTTTGTTTTCCTTATCGTAACGGACAATTCCTTCCGAATCGGTAACTGCGCTCTTGATGTTTTTTTCGATTTGCTTCGGATCATCCAATAAGGCAATCGTCGCCTTTTTATTAGGATCGGATTTGCTCATTTTCTTGTTTGGTTCCTGAAGGGACATGATACGGGCCCCTTCTGTAGGGAGGCTGATTTCCGGGATTTTAAATATGTCATTATGCTTTTTATTGAATCGTTCAGCCAAATCGCGTGTCAATTCTAGATGCTGTCTTTGATCTTCCCCGACAGGGACCACATCTGTACTATAAAGGAGAATATCGGCAGCCATCAACGGCGGGTAAGTGAGCAGTGCTGCGGATACCCCTTCTTTGCCAGCGGATTTGTCCTTGAATTGTGTCATTCTCTCAAGTTCCCCGATATAGGATATACTCTGTAAAATCCAGCCTGCCTGTGCATGCGCTGGTACTTCTGATTGAATGAAGATGGTATTCTTTTCAGGATCCAGGCCAATGGCCAGATATAAAGCAGCCAATGTTTTAATGTTTTTCCTTAACTTGATGCGGTCTTGTGGAACTGTAATTGCATGTTGGTCAACAATACAAAAGAAACATTCATATTCATTTTGTAAATTAACGAATTGTTTCATGGCTCCGATGTAATTTCCTAAAGTAACGGAACCGGATGGCTGAATGCCGGAGAAAATCCTTTTCAACTGCTAGTCACTCCTCTAAATACGTTTATTGATAAATGGATATTCGCTCTTCATTATTGTAAGGATAAATAGAAAATGAATCCACATTCTTTGAAAGAAATGTGCATGTTCCTTTGTGGGGAAACGCTCATTTGAATCTTGTGGAGGGCCGTTTTGTCCTGTATCGATGCCATTTTGAGAATACGAAATGTCCACTATACTGTATTTTAGCATTTATTCATATTAAATGTATAATCGAAACGGAAATCAAGCCAATAGAAAGGATTTTCCGTTTCTTTTTTTTGACATGGAAGAAATGAAGGCTTCAAGGAAAATCAAACCGTTTAACATATATCACAATGAGCAGACCATTTTAGGGAAGGATACTCACAAGGGAATACAGGATTGTGAACGTATTCTTAAGCTGAAACTTTGTAAAGCAGTTTTTTTAATTTATTTATCAATTATAGGAGTAAAGTTAATTGTTTGTGGTATTAAAGAAAGGGGTTTATTATATTTGTTGAATATTGATGACTGATGGCGAATGAGGTGGAGAAAATGAAACCAATGTGTAAATGGTTGATGACAGGTATGTGCTTATTCCTGATTCAACAGCCAGTTCATGCGCAAGGCATGAACGAAACCAGGCAGGTAGCATTAGAAAATAAAGAATTGCCTGCGAGCGTACCGCGATTTGTTTTTGATTCGGGGTTGAAATTCGACTATCCGGATGCTGTACGCGGAATATATGTGACAGGGCCTGCAGCGGGTGGCAATAAATTGAATGAACTTATTAATTATGTAGATGAAACCGATTTGAATGCGATGGTCATTGACATTAAGGATGACAAGGGGAATGTAACGTATAAAACGGAAGATCCCGACTCTCCATATGCTGGGATTGGTAAAGACTACATAAAAAACCCAAGGGCAATGCTGAAAAAATTTGAGGATAAACAGATTTATCCGATTGCAAGGGTTGTCGTCTTTAAAGACTCCCTTTTGGCCAAAGAGAAACCGGAATTGTCTTTTTTAGATGGTGAAAAGGTATGGAAGAATGGCCGAGGGGAAGCCTTCGTTAACCCATTCTTAAAAGAAGTGTGGGATTATAATGTCGGTATTGCCATTGAAGCGGCAAAGATGGGTTTTAAAGAAATTCAATTTGACTATGTCCGTTTTCCCGAAGGATTCGAAAATAAAGAAGATGATTTGAAATATGATGTCGGTGAATATGATGAAGCGAAAATGAGTCATACAGCCAAAAGGGTTCAGGCAGTGACGGATTTCGTAAGTTATGCGAGGAAGCAACTGGAGCCATACGATGTCGAAGTGTCAGTTGATATTTTTGGATATGCGGCTACATTGCCTGAAGCTCCTGGAATTGGGCAAAACTTCACAAAAATCTCTGAGAATGTTGATGTAATTTCCTCGATGATCTATCCGAGTCACTGGACATCTTATTTTGGTATCGAAAAGCCTGATTTGGAGCCTTATAATCTCGTTAAGGAATATGCGAAATTGGAGAACGGGAAGCTGAAGGAATTAAAAACACCACCTACTTCAAGACCTTGGCTCCAAGATTTTACTGCCTCTTATTTAGGCGATGGAAATTACCAAAGGTATGGTAAGGAAGAAGTGGAAGCCCAAATAAAAGCATTGAATGATAATGGTATTGATGAATACTTATTGTGGAATGCAGCAAATCGATATACAAAGGGAGTAGACTATACCCCATGAAAAAAAGGATGACCTAGGAAGTTCCTTCCGGTCATCCAATTTCTCTCTGAATTACCGCTTTTTATTCCCGCCAACTTGACTCCACCCTGACTGAATTCGTTTCGATTGATCGAAAATATGAGAGTGACGTTTCCCGCCAAACCATTTTTCGCCGATGCCATTCGTCACAACGCCATTCACAGCCGTAATGCCAATAACGCAAGCGGCGACTAAAAAAAAGTCCAAAAAGTAGCTGATCATCAAAACCCTCCTAATATTTTCAAGCTATTCAAGTTCCATTGTAGTGGATAAGAAAAAATCTGGAAAGTATAAACTAGCAAATGAGGAGATTAAATTATGAATTGGTATGAAAAGCTAAACCAGTATTTCCCTATTGAAGAAATGAAGTCAAAAGAACACATAGAAGTTCTTTTAGAAGATAAACAGGAAATATATAAAAAGGATGAAGGTCCCGACCATGTTTTATTATATGTGGAAGGGGACGAGTTTATATTCGTTGATTACCTTTTTGTATCAAAGAAATCAAGGGGGCAGGGACTTGGAAGGAAATTAATTCAAAAATTGCAAAAAAAGCAGAAAACGATCTTGCTGGAAGTAGAACCAGTACAAGAAAATGATGATGATACATTTAAAAGGCTGAAATTTTATAAAAGGGAAGGATTCAAGCACGCCTCTTCGATTTCCTACAGCAGAAAATCGCTTGCCACCAAGGAGAATACGCCTATGGAAATCTTGTATTGGCCGGCAAATCCATCTGTTGATGAAGAAGATGTATTTGATTTCATGAAAGAGATTTATTCTGAAATCCATACTTACAAGGATGATGATCTTTATGGGAAATCTTATCAAGATGTAGAGGATGTACTTAGCTTGAATGCAGGTCAGGAAACCGATATTTTTAAAGAGATGGAAGTTTGAGTAAAAAGGGCCGGTTGTTAACCGGCCCTTTTTAGTTTGTCGAAATCATGTTTTTTTGGAGAACTTGGTTAATATTCAATAAAGTTATTTTGGATGTCCAATATATTGAGAAATTTGCCATACTCCTGCCAAAATGCTGGCTAGCCGAGACCCCGCAGACGCTAGCGTCGAGGAGGCTTGGCTGGCGGAAAGGGGAGCGGGTTTCTGGAATCAACTGGAACGAAATTTTAAGAAAAAACCGAAGGCTAGACTCATCCCGAACCAAATTTAAGAATAGGTGATCCTTGATGTTTTTTTACTGTAATCCTTAAAGGATGGAAGAAATTTGCGGGACTCCTGCCGAATAACTGGGTAGCCAAGACTCCACGCCGCTTACGGTGAAGAGGCTTGGCAGACAGTCGGCGGAAAGGGAGCGGATTTCCGAAAGTGGGTATTTGTAATGATTTCCACTCCAGGCACTCGCTTTCCGCGGGCGGTCCAGGGAGCCTCCTCGGCGTTCGCCTGCGGGGTCTCCCTTGGCCACGCTTTTCCCGCAGGAGTCTCGTACCTTACGTTCCAATC
>NZ_JBFTMS010000089.1:0-4515 GCF_056397085.1 Peribacillus sp. 05N428
ACGCTTCCTCCAGCCCTTACCTCACGATAAGTACCTTGCGCTTCCTTAGTGGTTGGTCGATGTGTACCCCCACAGTGGACTTTCACCACCTAGATAGATGCCATGCCTGGCACACAAGAAAAAGCTGCCTTAAAGACAGCTCCGATCTTTAGCTAACGCACCCGTTCGTTGCATTAATCGAGTAATCTTCTATTGATAAATACGTACGTAATTGTTAATAAAACCAACATAGCAATTATAAGAACCGTTCCTTCATAAGGATAGTCAATGAAACTATTGATAACTGCTAACAATCCAAAAGGAAGAAAAAAAAACCCACCTGTTACTGTACCTAACAAAGACTTATTTTTAATCATTTTTTCATTAAATCCAGCTAACAACCAGGTTTGTTTTTTCACAGCTACTAAGTAAGACACAAGTAAAAGAGCTATACCAATAACCAATAATCCGTAATCCACCTTTACACCTCCCAAGGACAACTTTGTTTCTTATTATTTTTTATACGAATAATAAAGGAAAAAGTTTCCTTTAGTTCAACTATCCTGCCCCTTTAGCTCCATAACAAAAAGAGCTGCCCAAGCAACTCCCTTATTGAAGTAAAGCACCCATTAGTTCGATTCACTTATTTCTAGTATATTCCGGAGTATCACAGAGTGGACGTTCCTCATATTGCTTTTCCTTTGCTAGAATAAAGTAAATCCCAAGAATAAAAGTAATTATTAAAATGACACAAATTACCCAATACATCAAAGGATATTGATATAGTACTGTTGCTGTTGTAACTCCTGAATTCATATCTGTTGTTGTTATTTTATTCTCAACAGGATCATAAAGCATGTCCACAATTAAGTATGTAAAGAAGAAAGAGTAAGAAATATTCCTATCGCACGTTTCATCATTTTCACCTCCTAAAACCGTTAAACTGTATACAGTTTAACGTAAAAACAAAATCCTTCTTCAACTAGCCTGCCCTGTTAGTTCATTAAAAAAAGCGATCCTTTTTAAAGAATCGCGCCCTTTAATGGAATAAGTCGTATCAATGATTGTATAAATAATTAGAAAAACTATTATCCTCCAATTCATCTTATTGAATTTTCCCTCTTTAAATCCCTCCAAATAAGCATTAATACCCTACACCATCATTTTTGATTAATGGTGTAATCAATATGTAAGAAAGGAATGCCAAAGATTCGCATTTTATGATGTGCTGTGAGTATTCCTGCAATTGTTTCATTAATTAAAAAGTGCTCGGATAATGGAAGCTTGAAAAGCACTTTGCCAGCTGCTAAATAAATACCAGAGTCACTTTCTCCCTCGCTCGAAAGAATAAGAGAGCCATCGATAGCGTCAAGCTGTAAAATACCAATCATTGACGAATAAGGAAGAGGAAGTGCTATATTCATATACGTCCTGGCCTCCGTTTTATGCTGAGAATAAATGGCCACAAATACTGTATTCTCCTTCACCTGGCGAATCCATGCGCGTGGATTTTCCCTCCCATCTAGCGTTTGATCAACAGCACGTATTTTATATGTCATTTCAGTACGTTTACTTGAGATGGGCAGGTTCAATTGCTGTAGTTTTGTACTTATCAATTTATAGCACACCGCAAACGGTTTAAACCAAGTTGCCCATTTTACAGAAGCAAATAACCGATACTGATCGGTGTTCTCATAAAAATGGACGATTGTTTTTGGTAAAGTTTTGGTATCAACAAAATCACTTAGTTCATCCACTAGTCCTGGGTGTTGCTTGCCTGCTCCTTTTAACGCACCTCGAATTCGGCTCACTGGGAAATTCCAGACATCCTGCTTCGTTTCAGGAGGCACAAGCACCCAACCGAGTACGCCTAACATGCCAAAAATTAAACAGTTAAATAAGCCATGAAATTTTAGCATAAAATCAATACTAACAAACCAAAGTCCAAACGAATATTTGTCGCATAAAGCACTGAAAATAAGATTGTGATGCCTAGTGCACTGAATGAAAGCCGTATCAATATCGTCTGCAAGTTGGAAAGGAAGCGTGTTCGGTATGCAAGTACGATTAAGGTGTAAATGGCAAATATGTAAAGCAACACAGAGATGAATTCCAGTAACGGCGAAAATGAAATGCCAATGGCGACGAGCATGGGACCTGCTAATATAATTGGCACAATTAATCGATACCATGTTGAATCGTGTAAGCGTCCAAAAAAACCAAGAGATATGGACAATAAAAAGGCAGAGTAATGAAAATGAATAGCTGTTAACCATGTGATTAGTGGACTAAACCCTGTATCAATTCCCGCAATATAAGCAAAGAACCATAGTCCGCCTACAAATAAATACATCATCCCGATATCAATCGATATTTCTGCCCAATTTGTAAAACCACGCTGAAAAAACCGCTTTAGCCCATAACACGCCACAAAAAAGGTTAAAATCATATAAATGAAAGCGAGTACCATCTGTCCTGTACTTGATGGGACAACTTGCAATAATAAGATGGAGAGCATAGCAATCCAATTGAAAATAATATGTTTCACCTTTGTTTCTAATAGTAGCTGGAGCATAAGTGGCACGAAAATCAACTGTGCAGCTGTCAGCATTAACAAATAGGGTTCAGATGTCAAAATGCTGCTTACTATGAAAAAGAACACACCTGCAATGGTGATTGAACTAAACAGTCTGCTCCTTAAATTCGCCTTCATAAGCCATCAACCTTCCTACGATTCGGTTTCGTATATCGACTTGAATCGTAAATACTTCTCGGGTATCATCGTACCCTTCCTCAACGTTCACAACTCCTTCCAATAACCGAAGAATTGGAAACTCTAGGTTACCTATAACGATACGTTGAGGACCAGAGCGAATGTGAATGCGCCCTTCAGGTGTCACCGCAAATTTTAAATCCGAATAAAATAAGCTCGGCTCCCCTAAATAATCCTTCACAACTCTACGCTTTGCATCAACCGTCATAAACGCATTAAAATGCCGAGTAATCTCTTCAAAATAAAAAGTACGCTCCCAATATATTTCTGCCTCACCAGTCGGCAATGATCTACAGGTATTTTTGATCGAAAACGGTACATCCTTCCCGTTTTCGGGAAAAAGAAATTTCCAGCGTGTTGCTAATTTTAAAAAGGGTTTTAGCCAGAAAGCCCCCGTTTCAATCTTTGACATCGTTCCGCCCCCATTAAACGGTTTATCAATTGGTAGGGCATAACGCTCTTGTAGCTTAGGATGAAGTCTTTGAAAATCCTCACCTAAGAGGTCTTGGTAGATTGTCATTATGATTCACCCTTTCTCGTACGCTTGCAACTTGTTGCCGATGGCAAATCAGTTGCGAGTAAGAAGCTAATAATGGAAAGAACCCACAGACTAGCATTAAATGTAATAGGGTTAAACGGGTGTAATGAGAATGAAGGACTGGCGATCAAGGCACTAATGGTCAATACCGGAAAAGCAATCATCTGCAGAACAAGTAAATGTCTTTTCTTACGATAAAGAAGCCAAACCACTGCAAATAAAATCTCGAGAACGCCTATTATCCCTACACCCTTTATAGCAGCAGTCCCCTCCAAGGAAGTTAAACTAGATAGCATCGATACTTCCTCAGGATGTTTGGCAATCATCTTCGGTATTAGCCCATGATAAAGCCAAACAAAGAAAAAGAGCATTGTTACTATAGCGTTAATAATGAAACGTACATACTGTGATCGTGGCGATTCCCCCTTTTCAATCCAGCGTTTTAGCACATCAAAGCTTAGAGCTGTTGCCCACCCCATGATTGGCCGAAAAAAGAGGTCTAAAAACCGTCCAAATAAACCATAACGTACATCATAGTCATATTGGGTGAGAAATGTGGTTCCGTTATCTTTCGGTATATATTGCCAATATCCTTTTCCTTCACAAATTGGCGAAATTTTTTGATCGGTACCAAAGTGAAGAGAAGATGTTTTTGGACCATCCTTCTTATTATGCGTACCGATACTTTTACCCCAGCCAGCGACTTTTACACCACATCCCAATTTCGTTTCATATAAGAAAGATTGCGGATCATCTTCTGATTTTTTCGGTAAATAGGTAATAGAAGAAAAACGCAAATCCCATTGTTCATGTAGTTCAGGCTTTTGAGTCATACGCCATACCTCGTCTATAGTTGCCTGAATTGGAATTTCCACATAGATTGGTTTGTTTTTCATAAATGTCACCTCCATTAATAAAGTAACATAAGTTTCAATACATAATGTTAGAATTTATGAAATCGCTGTAAGAGTGATAGAGTTTGAAAGACAATCTAATAACTTATTTTATTGCTCATTATCTGGCCCATTTGCTGAACAGAGGTCAAACAGCACTCTTCAACTATCCTGCCCCTTTAATTCCATAAGAAACTCCTATGGCGGCGCTCCTCGCCGCCACCATCTACTACGAAAATCTAAACTCAAAATAGAGTCTAACCCATTAACCCCTTGACAATAATGGAAAATAACAATACAACCAGGCTGAACTTTTTTTGGTGGATCTTAAG
>NZ_JBFTMS010000090.1:0-4457 GCF_056397085.1 Peribacillus sp. 05N428
TTGATTTTGTTTATCTTGCATTTTAAACTTCATATTAGGGTTCCTCCTAAGGTTTTGAGTTTGAGTGGTGTCTTACTCATATCTTACTGAGGAGCCCTATTTTTTTCAAAGCTGAAAAATAACGAACTACAGGAATGCTAACCTGCCCCGTTAGTCCCGTAAGAAAAAGTTTGCCGCAGCAACCTCCCTTATTAAGTAAAGTGGGGTCTCCTTTGCTTTATTTAATAATTTCATTTGTGCCCCAGCTAATAAAGTAGATATCCATAAATAGTAGGAACTCATAGGCATCTATACAAGTGAATACAATGTAATAAATCTATTTTACTGGAGGAGAAGCGATGCCTAATAACAAAAATAATCAATTAACGACTCAACAAATGATTACCATTATTAGAAATGGGCTAAAAAAGTCGCAAGTTCCCAAACATATTACTATTGTTGGCGCAGGACTAGCAGGAATCGTTTCAGCTTCCCTATTGCAGGAGGCCGGGCACATCGTCACAATCCTTGAAGCAAACAACAGGATAGGCGGACGTGCCTATACCATACGCTCCCCCTTTAGTAATGGGCTTTATTTTAACCTAGGCCCAATGCGTATTCCTGATGTTCATTTTTTGACCTTAGAGTATATTAAAAAATTCGGGTTAACCCTAAACCTGTTTATTAACCGAACTCCAATGGATATTCTTTATCTCAATGGAATCAAAACACGTCTTAACATTTTTGAACGTTCTCCTGGTATTCTAAACTTTCCCGTTGCCCTAAATGAAAGAGGTAAAAGCGCAGAGGAGCTGGTGAAATTAGCTACACAGCCAATTCTCGATTTTATTAAACAAGACCCAACGAGAAATTGGTATCTCGTAGAAAAAGAATTTAAAAACTACTCACTAGGTACCTTCTTAAAATCTTACCATTATCAATATGGAACAACTTTTTCAGATGGCGCGGTTGATATGATCGGTGTACTCCTTGACTTAGAAGCATATATGGGAATGTCATTTATTGAAGTTTTGCGAGAAGAGGCGTCCTTCAGAGCAAATCGTTTCTATGAGATAACCGGTGGTATGGATCTACTGCCAAAGGCATTTCTCCCTCAAATAGAAGAAGATATTATGTTCAATCAAAGGATGACGAAAATTGTCCAACATAACAACAGAGTAACCATCCATTCCACCCATCAGCACACCTTAGAGGATTCCACCATAACTGGTGATCTTGCCATCATAACCATCCCCTTTTCAGTGTTAAGATTTGTGAAAGTTGAACCATACCATTCTTTTTCCTATTATAAACGGAGAGCGATTCGTGAACTGAACTATATGAGCGCAACAAAAATCGGAATCGAGTTTAAAAGCAGGTTTTGGGAAAGGCACTATCAATATGGTGGTAAATCCATAACTGACCTTCCGATTCGATTCACTTATTACCCAAGTCAGGGGATTGGTACAAAAGGGCCAGCTGTGGTTTTGGCAAGCTATACATGGGCGGATGAGGCTTTAACATGGAACGGACTATCCAACGAAAATCGCATTCAATATGCTTTAAAGAACTTAGCTGAAATTTACGGAGACCAAGTCTATTATGAGTTTGTGTCAGGAACTTCCTTTAGTTGGGTCGATAATGAATATTCTTCTGGAGCTTTCACTGCTTTTGAACCGGGTCAGGAAACCGAGTTGCATCCTTATATCCCTATACCTGAAGGAAGAGTGCACTTTGCCGGTGAACATACTTCGCTTACCCACGCTTGGATGCAAGGGGCAATTGAATCTGGAATACGAGTTGCATATGAAGTGAATGACTTGCCAAAATAAAACAGGAAAAATAGATAAATTAGGACTTATAGAAATTTCTTATACAACTAACCTGCCCCTTTAGTTGCATAAAGAAAGAGCTGCCTTAAAGATAGCTCCGATCTTGAGCTAACGCACCCTGTTAGCTGAAGAACTAGGATATTTCAGTTTTTCTTTTGTAAGAAGACAGAATCCCAAAACCAATAAATAGCAGCTGCTGCAAAACTAAAACCGTAATATATTTGGGTTTTAACTAAATATGTAGGTTCAACTCTAAATAACATTACATTAAATAAAAATACTGCTACAAAAGAAAGTACCGTGTAAATTAAAAGATAAAACACATTAAATTTTCTCGGGCGTTTATTAAATATAATCTGCAAGGGTACTGCAAAAAGTAAATAAGGTATAACAACATAAAAAGAATAAATAATAACGGGCATTAACTGCAACCAAGAGGGTTCTCCACTAACTACAATTATAAAAACAGAAAAAGAGATACAAGACAAGAATAGACTAACAAAATAATAAGGTATTACATCGCTAATTTTCGATACTTTTCCACTTAATTTCCAAATCTCCAATTTTTCTCAACCTTCCAAATGTCATGTTACTTTTTTCCATAATAATATCATTTCTTCAACTATTCTGCCCCGTTAGTTTCATAAAGAAAGAGCTGTCTTAAAGACAGCCCTGATCTTCACCTAACGCACCTGTTAGTTCATTAAGGAAAAGTTTACTTAGATAACAAATGTTTCAACGTTAATTAACTTTTTCTCCTGAAAATCTAAATCTACTTCTTTGAAATTACAGTAAACATCCCTGTCATATTGGGTGAGAAGTCTTTAAAATTATATTTCTCATAGAACGGTTCTTTATCTTCTGATGCAAACAACCCAACAAACGCCTTGTCTGGGGCGTTTGTATTTAAGTATTCAACCAAAAGATTCATTATTTTATGTCCAATACCACGTTTCTGATAATCTGGATGAACCACGATATCTTGGATATAGAAATAAATAGCTCCATCGCCAACAATTCTGCCCATACCAAAAATTTGTTCATTATCCTTGACTGTGATGCAGTAAATAGAATTCATTAGGGATGTTTCCACCACATCAAAATTCATATAATTAGTCCATCCCACAGACTCACACAAATATTTGTATTCTTCTAATGTTGGAATATTACTTTCAATCTTATAGTTGTTCAAACTGTTACCTCCTGTGACTTAAACTTCACCAATAAATATATATATTCCTCATCGTTTGATTTTCTCCCTTGTACAACTAACCTTTCCCTTTAGCTCCATAAGAAAAAGCTGCCTTAAAGACAGCCACGATCTTAAGCTCACTCACCAGTTAGTTCTAGAAGGAAAGCGATTCTGAATAACTAAAAATCTTTTGATACAGAGGGTTCATTCTATCTAATGAGTGCCAATTAGATTAAATTAATAATTTTCCAATGGGGAGCATTTTATTTTAAAATAATAAAATAAATCGCCCTCGGAGCAGCTTATTTGTTTAGGACTACTCATCAGTATACAGTAATTCTTTTCTACAAAAATGTTATAAATCTATTATTCCAAAGATTCTCATGATGTTCAATGATTGTTTTAGCTCCAAGAATATCACTGTTAAGGGTGGTAGTTAATCCTTTTTTCATAAGTAATTTATATCCTAATCCATGAGCCATTCTAATAGTTGTATCAACACAATATTCAGTTTGTGCGCCACAAATTTCAAGTTTATTTATATTTAATTTCCTTAGTTGTTCATTCAAATCAGTCTTGTAAAATGAATTTGCATGTGTTTTGTTGATATAGATATCTGTATCAACAGCATCTAGTTCCGGAAAAAGTCTCCATTTGGATGAATTAAGAACCAGATCACTATCATTATGTTGAACAAAAATTATAGGTTGGTTTTCTTCTCTAAATAAACAGATTCTTTGATTAACCTCATTTAATACATTAGCTAAGTTATAAAGTGGAACATTTTCAGGCTGAACACCAACTTGCAAGTCAATAATTATTAATGCTTTATTTTCCATAATTATTCTTTCTCCTCATACGCTTCTTAATATTTTATGTACTTAACGATATCATAAAATTCTTATAATGTTAGACCTATCTTTTCAAGAAAAGATGCACTTTAAAGGGTGCTTGTTTAACCACTATTATACTGCAACTTTCGTTAATTAAGCCTTACTCCATTAAATGGCCCCATTGTTGAACAAAGATCATACAGCACTATACAACTAACCTGCCCCGTTAGTTCCGTAAAAAAAGGTTGCCGCAGCAACCTCCCTTATTGAGTAAAGCAACTGTTAGCTTAACAAGGTATATATAGATTAATGTATGTTCATTCGAATATAGGACGCATAAAGCTTCTCTTATAACTTAAAATACATTTAGTCTCTTCTGCAAATTTATATGCTTCTTGACATTCTGCATCCAATGCCATTTTTACTCGGTACTCTTCATATGCTGCTAAACTTGGGAAAGTGAATAATGCATAAGCAATATTATTAGCACCCTCATGTGGAAGGAAATAACCCTGATGTGTACCGCCTAATTTATTAACTAATCGAATCCACATCTTACCGTATTCCTCGAACTCATTTAATTTATATGGGTCAATAACATATTTCAAATAGCATGTAACC
>NZ_JBFTMS010000091.1:0-4182 GCF_056397085.1 Peribacillus sp. 05N428
CTCCAGCCCTTACCTCACGATAAGTACCTTGCGCTTCCTTAGTGGTTGGTCGATGTGTACCCCCACAGTGGACTTTCACCACCTAGATAGATGCCATGCCTGGCACACAAGAAAAAGCTGCCTTAAAGACAGCTCCGATCTTCAGCTAACGCACCCGTTATTTTAAGCGAAATATTTCACAAACTCGCTAAAATTATAAGTTGTTCTTATCATTTAGGCATCCTATTAATACATGTTCCAATAGGCTTTTGCTTCTTTCTCAAGCACCTTTAGTCTTTTATAGTAATCAGGAAACTCCTGAAGATGAGCTAGGGCAATTTTCCCCGTTATAATAGGATCATCATCAGTTACATTTGTTTGGCTGGATATTTTTCCATGTTCCAGCTCAGTATTTACTCCCATCCAAAACTCATCTAAATCAAACTTGCTATTATTAAAATCAATGCCTAAAAGTAAAGCTATAGCTGCTGCTTCCTCTTTAGAAAAGCTTGTTTTTACGTTGTTAAAATTATTTGTTTGAATCCCATTTGGATACTTTGTTAGATGAGAATCGCGCATATCGCAGTCAGAACGGTGTTCTGCAGCCAAAGCATCTGCTTTAGTTACATGAATCGTGCCAAATGGATGTTGTGGAGGTGCGTATATAGAATAAATTTTCAACGGGATATCACCTGTATTGGTTACATTATGCCATGTTCCAGCAGGTATCATAATGGCAGAATCATCATAAACATTCCGTACAAAGTTTAAATTATCTTTTCTCTTGCCCATTTGAACAATCCCTTGACCTTGTTCAATACGTAAAAATTGGTCAACGTTAGGGTGAATTTCTAACCCGATATCTTCCCCAGCCTTAAGACTCATCAATGTAACTTGAAAATGATTTCCTGTCCATAATGCGGTCCGGTAGTTATTGTTTTGTTTCGTAGCTTCATTAATATTGATTACAAATGGTTTCCGTCCATAATCTTTTAGTCCGATTTCATTCCTTCCAATTGATGATTGAAAAAGATCTAATCGGTTAGCAACATCATGTGTAGTCCAGTATTTGGGCTGTATTATATTGTTATATATTGGTACGTTAAAATAATAAGGATTTGGATATGGGTGGGGATACGAAAAAGGAGCATCGTTCATTTTTCTCAACGCCTTCAAAAATTTTTTAAATTATCCTATTCACTATGTTAAGGATATGTTCTAATACTCAGGGTTACCGAATTAAAGGTATTGATTATCCGTAACATTTGCTCAATCTAATGGAACAATTCAAATAAGGAAATTCGCTTCTGCAACTATCCCCCCTCAATAAATTAAGGTCAAGTCTTAGATAAAATGGGAGAGCGATTATTAAAAGGGCATTTTACAGACAAAAAATACGGCCAAAACCTGTAATGATATGAATTGTTTTTTTCGTTTTTCTTCCTAATATATCCGCAAATACCCGGATTACAGCCGATTATCCTTGATTAAATGACCTGACTGGCATGTAAGCCCCAAATGATAACGCTTCCCTTCACTATCTCGGCCTTTTCCTGGTGAATGTCCTCTCTTCCCTTGAATCTAAATCTCAGCATGTTACGATAACAAGGTTAAAAAATACGAACGGAATTACGAACAATGAACTTTTAGGAGGGCATAATGTTGAGAGATAAAACTGTTGCATTTTTAGGAGCCGGTTCGATGGCAGAGTCGATGATTTCTGGAATTGTGCAGATTGGGAGCATACCAGCAGAGAGAATTTATGTGACAAATCGCAGCAATCAATTACGACTCGAGGAAATGAATCACGTGTATGGAGTTCATGCGGTCCATCAGGATGCATTGCCATATGAAGAAGTTGATTTCTTCATTTTGGCAATGAAGCCCCAGGGAGCAGCAGATGCTCTTGATGCACTCAAAGATAAAATAAGAGTGGATCAAGTTGTAATTTCTGTTTTAGCGGGCATTTCCACTGAATTCATGGAAAATCATCTACAGCTTGGACAGCAGGTTGTGCGGTTGATGCCGAATACGTCTAGCATGATCCGGGAGTCGGCAACTGCGTTATGTCCGGGAAGACATACAGCGATGGACAATGTGATAGCAGTGAAAGAACTGTTAGGCTGTATGGGAAAAGTGTTCTTAATTGAAGAAGAGCATATGGATATTTTTACAGGAATTGCAGGAAGCGGACCTGCTTACTTCTATTATTTAATGGAGCATATGGAACACGCTGGCGTTAAAAAGGGTATGGATGAAGCGATGGTCCGTGAGATTGTCGCCCAAACGATTTTAGGCGCAGCCAAGATGATTATGGTGAACGACGAGACACCGGCAAGTCTCAGAGAGAAAGTCACTTCACCAAATGGAACGACAGCATCCGGACTTGATGCTTTACAGAAAAATAATGGCGGCAGAGCCATTTCACAGGCGATTCATCATGCTGCGAAACGTTCGAAAGAGCTGAATGATGAGATGGCAGTAGCGTGCAGCAAATCGACTAATCCCCCGAGAGTACTGGGGAACTTCAGTACCATAAAAGGACGGTGTCTAAGTTAATCATCTCCATAAATACACCATGGAGCCTCCTTAGGAAATTATATGTATCAAAAGATGTGGTTATCAAATAACAATCCATCAAATAGTTAAGAAAAAATATAAACGTAAGAAAAACGGAGGACAACATGAAGAGAATCCTTAAGATCGCTAGCGCTTTTATCGGAATTCTAGTCGGAGCAGGGTTCGCCTCAGGACAAGAAACCATGCTTTATTTTGTAAGCTTCGGGAACTTGGGCACAATTGGAGCTATCATTTCAGTCGCTATTTTTGCATACCTTGGAATGATTCTGATGAAGCTTGGCAGTCGTACACAAACAGATTCGCATCAGGAAGTAATTTATAAGATTTGCGGTCGCTTTCTCGGCTGTATCATTGATTATGTTCTGAATGCCATCCTATTTGGTATAGGAATTGTCATGATTGCGGGGTCAGGCTCGATCTTTGATCAGCAATTCGGATTACCTTCCTTTATAGGAACCATCCTTATGACTGTTCTTGTTATGATAACAGTTATGCTGAAAGTTGACCGTGTGATTAAGGTAATTGCATCCGTCACACCATTTCTGATTCTTGTCGTACTTTTTCTATTTATTTATAGTATGTTTACAATGAATTCATCATTTACGTCACTTGAACCACATGCGCTGGAACAAAACTCAGCTGCGGGACATTGGCTTGTATCTACAATAAACTATATTTCAATAACCATTGCAATGGGGGCTTCCATGACACTTGTTATGGGTGGGAATGAACCTGATGAAAGGATATCATCCATTGGAGGACTTACAGGAGGGATCGCTTTAGGTCTACTTCTTTTAATTAGTCACCTTACTATTTTCTCAAATATTAATACTGTATCGGACTTGGATATGCCCATGCTGGGAATCGCCAACAGTATTTCACCTCTCTTAGGCATCCTGTACTCTCTCGTTCTGTTCGCCATGATTTTCAATACGGCAGTCAGCATGTTCTACTCATTTGGAACACGCTTTTCTGATCCGCAGACCACAAAATTTAAAGTAATCGTTATTTCATCACTGTTGATAGGATTTATAGCAAGCTTCTTTGGCTTCACTAAACTTGTTTCCTCTCTCTATCCAATCTTTGGCTATATGGGAATTGTCCTTATTATCGTTCTCATCATTACTCCATTCCGAATGAGTCGATTAACGAAAGAGAATTAAATTGAGGATTGTTTAACCAACCTTTCTACTCATGTGTAGAAAGGTTTTTTTGAGGTAATTCTTGTATTACCTCTCTTATTTTATCAATATATAATTCTTCCTTATCCGCGAGGTGTGATGACTTCTGATAAAAACTTTTTTTAAATTAACATTGTTTGTCGCTGTATTGATAGCTTATATTTCTTTATACATCTTGCTAACCAATCATCCCAAAAATCCGATTCTTAAAAAAAGATCACTTTACCTTCTTGCAAAGGAATTTCTTTCATCATATTTTCCTCCCACCAATTTGATGATTCTTATTAAACTAACCTGCCCCGATAGTTCCATAAGAAACTCCTATGGCGGCGCTCCTCGCCGCCACCATCTACTACGAAAATCTAAACTCAAAATAGAGTCTAACCCATTAACCCCTTGACAATAATGGAAAATAACAATACAACCAGGCTGAACTTTTTTT
>NZ_JBFTMS010000092.1:0-4079 GCF_056397085.1 Peribacillus sp. 05N428
CTAGGGGAGACCCCGCAGGCGAAAGCCGAGGAGGCTCCCCGACCGCCCGCGGAAAGCGAGTGCCTGGAGTGGAAAATCAACGGCCAAATTGTACAACTCATAAAAAATAGACAAACTCGATTTTCATCGAGTTTGTCTACAGTCTGAAATGCCCACTTCAATGTGGGCATTTTTATGTGAAGAAATTGGAATCAGTAAAATCTGAAATTTCTCTTGGTAAAAGACTGATTCCTGTATAAAAACAAATAATATTCCCACATGATTTCGACTAAAATATAGCTGCTATTGACGGGCAAAATAATTTACGAAGTGGGCAATTTTATCTAATATGATGCTGGACATGGTGGCAATAAAGGCACTTCCGATAATATCAGATGGATAATGATGTCCTACCCAAATACGTGAGAAGCCCGTCAACATAGATAATACCCACATGATTGAACCAAGGACACGGTCATAAAGAAAGATAGAAGTAGATATAGCAAATACAAGCAGAGTATGTTTACTTGGAAATGAAGAATCCATTTTTGAAGGAATGAGTATGCCGACCCGACGTTTCACAAACGGACGTGGTTTAAAATAAAACAATTTAATCAAAGTGTTAATAAACAAAGTTACCCCCACAGATATCACCGCGTTGCAAGACACTTTTTTGTAAGAATCATTTCTAAACCACATGAAAATCAAAACAAAAATAAACACATAACGAATTTTATTTGATATCAATATCATCAGCAAATCAATTGGAGAACAATTTCTAGAAAGTTGATTGATTGACTTAAATACTTTGTAGTTCATAAAATTTATCTCCTTACATTATAGATACAAATAAAATTCCCTCTTAAGCAAGAAATATGTAAAAATCGGGAAAAGAGAATTCTCTGGAATAAGGGAATGGGGTCTAGTCAGAATCCAGTTGTTTCTTTGTATAAGTTATCAAAAATAAGACATAACCAGGTATATGATGGTCAATACATTATGGTAGTCATATTCGTGAATTATGTTATCAGTAAAGAAGATTTGCTGTTAATGGCAAATGATTAGATTATTATTGAAATTATAGGGTTTTATGGTAAAGTAAACCAAAAATCAAGGATTGGATGTTAATTTTGATCAGACTTTATTTTAAGTCAACACTACAAACCAAAATGCAAAATTGAAGGCGGTTCCAGATATCAACGATTTCTCCTCACTTTCAAGCTGTTGTTTCACAAACATCTCTTATATGTATTTTTCAATTTCGAATCGGGCATGCTGTTATCAGGAATTAAACTGATTAAATTTTGGAAAGGTGGACGGTCGAATTTTAAAACTAAACCGCTTTCTGCCCTATCTTATGATAAATCAAAATCTGTATAGAAAAGGAGGAGAAGTATATGTCTGACCATCCAATTCAAGGGCTAATGACAACTGCTATGGAAAATCTGAAAGAAATGATTGATGTTAACACTATTATAGGAGACCCTGTTGAAACCCCTGATGGCAGTGTGATATTAACTGTTTCTAAGGTTGGTTTCGGATTTGCAGCAGGTGGAAGCGAATTTATGCTTGATGGAGATTCAAGTAGCAGCGGTCAAGGACAATCAAAGGGACAACCTTTCGGTGGAGGAAGCGGAGGCGGTGTTTCCATTACCCCAATTGCCTTCTTAATTGTGAATTCCAATGAGGTGAAAATGGTTCATCTTGATGAAAGCACGCATTTATATGAAAAGATACTCGATCTTGCTCCTCAAGCAGTAGATAAGATTCAGCAGATGTTCAATAAGAACGGCAATGACAATAGCAGTCAGAACCAACAGAATCAAAGCTCCAATCTGCAAGATTATAATGGACCAAAGCAGGACTTAGATCTGTAAGCGAAAGACGTTAACTTTTACTCTGAGAAGGTTTAATATTTTTTATCCTATCAGAAATTATATCTTTCTGAATGTTAGACAGTTCACTAGCTCCTGTTCTAGGGGCTAGAGGTCATAAGCCAATCCGTAAGAAGGTTAAAGAACAACCTCCTGCTGGTTCGCCTTATATAAAACAGTAAGTTAAATAACTAAAAGGTGCGATACTTCAATAATGAAGTGTCGCTTTTTTCGTGCGCCCGGCATGGGTGCAATCTATAGGGTGAAAGTCCCGAACCATGAAGGCAGTAGTAGTGGTTAGCTTAATGCAAGGGTGTCCACGGTGACGTGGAATCTGAAGGAAGCAAGCGGCAAACCTCCTGAGAGTTGCTGATTTTAGTTCAGAGGTTTTAGTGATGGGTGTATATTCAGAACAGGGTGTTGTTCTTATAGAACCTTAACAAAAAGTAAAAAAAGGAGACCGATTAGGATAAGGTCTACTTTGAACGTACAAAAAAAACACAAGTGAGTATCAATTAGTCTGAACCCCATAAATGGTTTTCAGACTAAAATTCTTCCACTTGTGTTTTTTGTTTTTCGCTAACCTGGGGTGTCAATTGGTTAAGGGTCAAAAGAAAAACCCTATATAATACCTTTTATTGTAGAATTATTCTTCCGACTTCTCAAAAACCATGGTTTTTGAACAGGTGCGTTAGTTTATAAGAAAGCCACCAATTTGGTGGCTTTTTGAATGTGTGGTTCTTAGCATTATCATACATTCAAATTAGTTTTAAAAAGTACCCCTTATTCAACTATAGGGCACTGTTAATACCTTTAATAAAGGTTCATTTTTTATTGCTTTTACAATAAGCGAATTATGTTTATATTTGGTTTCTGGGAAGTTGCACCATTTCCTAATCAAAAAAAATAATCAGCATTACCATTTAATTTGGGGAAATTTATCCTATTTGGCAAGTTACCTGATTTCCGGGAATATTCATAAAAAGAGCATTTTATTAAAAGTGCTTGCGATGGATGCTGACTGGTTTTCACTGGGAATAACCGACATTAATTTTATTTCAATAATTGCTGTTTCCGATCTTATAGGGGTCCTACCACATGCCCATCAAGCTAAGGCAAACATCGAAAACAACGTTGCATTTTAATCACTTTATAAATAATAACTATTTGTAATCAATATGGGGATTTGCCCGTGTTGGCAAAAATTATAGGTACACACAAAGCAACAAGACAAAAACCATGCAATACAGGAATGAGTTGGTACCCCGTTCGTAAAAGTACACTTTTACGAAAGGATTTTAATTAATTACTTATTCTAAGAAGTGTTATGGTAACTGAACTATAAAAATAACTAGATTTATTTGTTCATTGAGCATTATTACAAAGCTACAACTAAACAAAAAAATACCACCCTTAAAAGTGGCACTCGAAAAAGGACTTTTATTTAACCATCGAAATAAATATGAGAATTTAAGTTTATGCTTAAACTGATCTTTCTATATAATGCAATAACTGGTTTATCTTTAATTTCCCAATCTTCAGTACTTATCATAGGGATATGGTATTCCCTTTCCATTTCGGTCATTAACTCAATTAATAGATGGCTTCTCATAGGCTCTTTTACTAAAAGAATAATTTCCTGATATTCTTCGTCTAATTTCGCTAATGTTTTCATACTATTGTCCCCTCCATAGTCCATGGGAATTATACCTTTCCCTAGTATGTTTAATCCTCTCCAATCAAGCACCGCCCTAGTCTTACTAGGTCACTTGCAATGGGACATTCTCCCTGAAAAGAAGTGCTCAAATAGGAAAAAGAGGAATTGACTTCTAAGGCCAATTCTTATCGAATTATTTTTCCATATATATTGGAGTTATTACCTCATTGATGACAAGAAAAATTTTTGGATACGTAATGGATGGTACGATGCATATAACCAACAAAGAATGGAAAAAAATGAAGGACGAGAGTCA
The DNA here is from genome assembly GCF_056397085.1 of Peribacillus sp. 05N428. NCBI lineage: Bacteria > Bacillati > Bacillota > Bacilli > Caryophanales > Bacillaceae > Peribacillus > Peribacillus sp. 05N428. Next base: position 3,827 of record NZ_JBFTMS010000092.1, read on the forward strand.
GGGAGATGAAGAGTTTCGGTTGCCCCTGAGCGTTTCGCCCTTCGTAGTTAATATAATCCATTTCGTAAAAGATATACGAAGATTGTAAAATGAACAAATCTCGCAGGGGCAAGGATCTAGGCGTCACTCGTTACAATCTTACAATGATCCCGATAAGTCCAATTGGACAGAATCCAGGGAAAGCGGAAAGGGAATATTGTCCGGCATTCAATCCCTGCAACCATCATCTGGAAGGATTTTATTACTAGGTTTG
>NZ_JBFTMS010000093.1:0-3953 GCF_056397085.1 Peribacillus sp. 05N428
AAAGTTTTAGGCCCCTTGATTGGCTGACGATCTGACTTTGCTTCCTACAGGGGTAGGGCGAAGCCTAGGAATCTGCCCCTGTTGGAAGCTTAGTCAGATTGCGTACATTGTACGATTCGTAAGGCAAAAGGGAAAAATATATAAAAAAAACAGCCGGATGGCTGTTCTCCTTTGATGTTTTATTCTTTTAATCTCTTAATATTTTGAGGTTTTCGGCTCGTTCGGTATGGCGGTGAAACCGTAAAGGGAACAGGAACCTACGAAATGTAGGCGGTAGCCGTACAGATCGTGGTTATCGGGCCATTTAATGCCGAAGCGACACGTACAGAATGACAGAAAGATGCTTTTCCTTTCTGATCAGTCTGTAGTGCTGCCGCCCAAATAAGGATATCAAACTTCTAATTCATATATTGCTTGATAGTAAATGTAAAAGTATTTTTTCACAGGGTGAGTGATTTAATCAAGATAATGATTCAAAAAATGAGTTGATGATGGTAGCTCTTTATCGAATTTACTCATTTTAATATGCCTATGAGTTTTTAAAGACTTTAACGCTTTAAAGAAATCTTCGTACCTTTCTGAGAAGGCTACAATAAAAAACATTGATAATCTGTATACTTCATCACCTATTTCATCAATTACATATTGAAGGTAATATCTTTGTTCGTCATCGTCCATTATTTCTTTATATCTATTCAACAACTGAAAACATCTCATTATGCTAAATATGTAATTTTTAAATTCTATTTTTTTAAATACTAAAGTGGTATCTTCAAAGCAAAACTTCATATGATTTTTATAGTTCCTCCACTTTATATCTTTATCTTTAGAATCATTAAATTCATTGGCGAAATGAATATTCATATTGTCGATTAGTTTAGGTATACCTTGAATAATTCCATACCTTAATGAGCCACTCTGTATACCCTGTTGATAGTGTCCATCTTTTTTATCTTTTATATCTTTCAACTGGATAAAGAAGCTATTTTCAAATCTTTGTAACTGAGCAGTTTTATTCTGTTCTCGAAGAGTTTCTCTGGTTTCTTCCATTTCCTCTTTTTGAGTCTTAAGTTGTTCTTCTTGAAGTTTAAATGTTTTATATACAAATGCAATTGTGACTATGGTTAAAAACGGGAGTGTAGAGCCTCCTAAAAAGTCTCCGTATACACCTAAGTCTGCAAAGACATCACCAAGATTAAATCCCTTAACAATGAGTATTCCAATGAACGGGGATAAAATTGCGAATATAAGCATTATAAAACCAAGATCACTAATATGTTCACTAAAATTAAATGACTCATTGTTGTCTTTGTTTTTTTTGCAGAATTTCATAATACACCTCTTTTAAAATATTAATATCATACATCACCAGTGAGAAATATGGTATTTATTGTTGATTATGGTTCAATTTCTTTTTATTTTATTTAACCATAAATTATCTGAAGTTATTAAATTAGAAAATATAAAGAGGAGGTAAAACATAGGTAATCACATACCTTTTAAAGCAATGTGGAAACTTTATCGAATGTGAAAACGCAACTTCTAGTTCTAAAAACATCTGTTTTGAAATTTATTTCAATGGGAGGACCATTTAACTTTAGTTAAATGGTTTCCTTATTAGGTTTTAAAAGGTTTTAGGATGCTTCAGCATCCGTTGGCAGGCTCGATGCCTGCCTTATAATCAAGAAAAAACGTATGTTTTTTCCTTCAATTCGTAAAAAATCAATGGATGGATCAGATCCATTGATTTTTTTGTGTTGGTTAAAGTCCATTCTTAACAAACGACTTTTGTGCTTGTGATTTTATAGGTTACTTACAATGAGAAATGTAGCTATTACTTCTTCGGAAACCCTTGTCTCCGTATGTCACATCCATATTTCTCAGCTAATGATTTGGCATAGGCAATCGCAGTATGCCTTTGTCTTCCTTCGAATAATTCTGTATCAGAAGTTCTGATATATAGATTCTGATTAAACTTTTCAAAATCCACTTTCGGCACATGTTTAACTCCTACATAAAATTGAACGTTGTGATAATTCTTTCTGTGAATATAGACATGAGGTTCCGTATCCGTAGACGAAACTAATTCAATTTGTTCGGTAACATGATGCATATATTCCTCACTCACAGCAATTTGTTCTTTCAATAAATCTATATCTCTTTTTGTCCATTCAAGTTTTTTCTCCAATGAATTTAAATCAAAAACATGTTTATAATCCTCTCGATTAAGATGAATCGTGTAATGACTATTCATTCTTAACACCCCAATTCATATCTTCAAAAGTTACCTCAGAGACACGAACTGTTACAAAGTCTTCACCAGATATTGAAACACCATAAAACCTAAAGATTTCGTGTTCAGAAGCTTCCCAATCTGTATCTTCTTCATCCAGTGCTCCACTATAAGGAATTCGATTAATGAACTCATTAACCTGATAAGCTGCTTCACATAAAGCATTATCCAAATTCAAAAACTCTTTTACTTCTAAATAACTATTAGCACTCATATCAAAATCTGCTGTAACCCTGTAAAATTTCATTATTATTTCCTCCCATATTTACCTTAAGATTAAGGTTAATCTAAATCTTAATAATCCCTCATATCACCCGTTCCAGTGCCTATAAGAACACCTTCCTCTATTGCTTGACTTAACCAATCATCGGTATTGTCATAAGTGTACTCCTTAAGGAATTCTTCAAGAGAACTAAATCCTTGCAGATTAGCTAATTCTTCGGCCCAATTCCAAGGAACAGTAAACCAAGCACTTCCAAATTTATCGAACTTACCATCCTCATTATTAATGAGCTGGTCTGTATAACAATGGAGTGTGATATTCCTTTCATCCTCCAATTCCTTTACTTTTTCTCGAAATTTCTTATCTACCTCGTCATCCCAACCAGCTTCACTCATTTGTAAACTGTACAGATAATCATAATTTTGTTCTGTTATTTCTAATGCACCATTTAGGTCATGCTCATAAAACTCTGTGATATTATTTAAAGGATTCCTTAAAAGCAATTTTTCACCTTCTTGATAACCCTCCATAATCCAATTAGGTTCAAAGTATTTGCCTTCCTTTGTTGTGATGAAGTATCTAAATTCCTTATTTACCATATCTCCACTTCTCCTTCTTATACTTATATTATACCATTTAGACACTATACATCCAATGAGAAACGTAGCTATATCAGCGTTTTTATAGTGTCTTAGCAAGAACTATTAACTGTTTTCGTCAAGTTCATCATATGTATAGCCGATGCCTGCCAATCTTTCAAACAGTTCGTCTTTGTCAGATTCCATGATTTCTTCAATCATTTCTTCATGCTCTTCGTCTGTCATATCATCGTCTGGATTAGTGTTCCAGAAGTCTACAAGCCAGTATTTCATTTGCGCTAATGTCTCAATTCCGAAGTCACTTTCGTCCTGTATATCGTAGCGTTTGAATAATTTTTCAGTTGTCATAGGTAAATGACCATTTGTATCTTCTGTTCTTGTTTCTTCATCCATTCCCATATCGCCTTTGTGTACTTTTTCTATGTCACTTTTACCGCATAAATCACATGAACTTGTAAAATCCTCAAAAAGCTCTTGGCAACTTTGACACACATAAACAAAATGATTATCACTATTCATTTTTCTTTTCCTCCCTTGATTTTGGATTTTGTACTTTTGTTTGAGTTTTTGATTTTGTTTTTCTTTTTGCCTGGAGAAGCGATTCATTCCCCAAAGGGGATTATTTTTCCCCTTTTGCAAGTAGAACGAACAATGAGCAACGGGAGACGGTCAAGGGTGATCTTAGCCTGAAAGTTTTTTATGTTGCGCAGCGTTCTTAATGAAAAAGTTTTAGGCCCCTTGATTGGCTGACGATCTGACTTTGCTTCCTACAGGGGTAGGGCGAAGCCTAGGAATCTGCCCCTGTTGGAAGCTTAGTCAGATTGCGTACATTGTACGA
>NZ_JBFTMS010000094.1:0-3837 GCF_056397085.1 Peribacillus sp. 05N428
TGTACAACTCCTTTATTTCCCTATGCCTTCACGAAGACTTCATGTCCTGAATCACTCCGTTTTAACCATGAACTTAAATTCAAGGGTGATGAAATCCTGCGAATAAGCGAGTATTTGTGAGAAAATCGAATTAAACTGAGGGAGTTCAACAAGCGCAGTGTACTCGTACTGTCAGCTATTAGTTTGTTTCTTGAATAACCATCCCCTTGTTCGTTTAACTTTTTCTCGATGGAGGACTGCTTGGCTTTATCGAATGCTAAACCGATACCTAAACTTTGCTCTTCAATTTCATGACTGCTCCAGCATCCTGTAAGGGATAAGAACAAAAGAACGGAGAGGGGAATGAAGATAAGTGCTTGTTTCATATTTTCCTCCCTCTTATTCTTGAGATAATAAGCAGGAGAAGCGGGAGAAAACCAAATAAAAACAATGCCATATGGCCGACGAAATCCCCTAGTTTAAATAGGTCATTCATATTTTTCGGAATCATGGCAATGATGTAGAGAATCGGAAGCAAGCCAAACATGAATGGGTGAATGCTCTTTTTCGTAAGTTGAGACAGCCCTAAAGCAGCTGCAAAGTATGAGATGCTAAATGTGGCAAATATTTGCATGACCCAAACCCCGAGCAATAAAGATTCAAACCGTTCAAAGATTAAACCGGAGATTTCAAAACTCCGTATAAGGTCCAGTGTCGGCCATGTTCTCAGGACCACTCCATCAACAGATAATGCCCCGATCACCATTACGACCGTTATCACATAAAAAATCAATGGAATGGAAACTCCAACAAGCAGGGCTTTTACTGCTTTTTTTGGCTGATTCATAAACGGAACAAGCAGTAACATGATTTCAGGCCCTGAAAAAGCGAAAGCCGTTGTTTTTACTCCTTTTAGTACAGGGATGACTCCGTCTCCTAATACAGGACGCAGATTATCGATCTCAAATATTTTGAAGCTCATAAAGGTAACAACCAAAAAAAGGATAACTGCCAAAGGTAATATAATCTCAAAAAGACGGGCGATGGGGTTAACTCCTCCGATGATGAGATAAAGACTTACCCACATGAAAATCATGGTAATTGCCCATGTAGGCGTACCTTCCAGAAGTAAATACCTTATAACTTCAGCCATTGCACGGAGCTGAAATCCGGAAGTCATAATAAAATAAAGTATTATAACTAAACTAAGTGAACTCCCCACCCATTTTCCTACAATTTCATTGATGTATAGATAAACGGTTTTTTCGGGAAACTGTTGGCTTAATTTGACCATGACCACCCCCGCGATTATCGCGATAATCCCGCCTAAAATAACGCTTATCCATACATCTGGTGTATGCACCTTCTCGGTAGCTGATCTGGGTAGGGTGAGTAATCCTGTGCCGAGTACAAAGTTGATGACAAAGACAGCTGTTTGAGGAGTTGTAATTTGGTCTTTCGGACTGAGAATCATTCTTTAACCACCCTTCCACCGATAGGTTATCCTTTGCGAATGGGATTTTTTGTATGCATTATCTTTGGACGGCGTTTCATCATCATAAGTGGCATGCGAACCATCAGGTCTTTCCACTCACTTAAGCGATAAGGAACGGCTGGACTCAAATAGGGCACACTAAAGCTTTTTAATTTAACTAAATGGCTGGCCATTAAAAGAAAAAAGAGAATGACCCCGAATAATCCAAATGTAGCAGCACATAGCAAGGAGGGAAAACGAAGCATCCGTAATGTAAACCCAGTAATATATTGCGGAATGGAAAATGATGAAATAGCGGTTAAGGCTACTACAATGACCAAAACTGGGCTAACGATCCCTGCCTGTAAGCAGCTTCCCCAATGATTAAACCGCCGACAATTCCCATTGCGGGACCGATTGGCTTAGGCAATTGGAGTCCTGCTTCCCTCAAAATTTCGATTGATATTTCCATGAATAATGCTTCGATAAGTACCGGAAACGGAACCCCCTTTTCCGCAGGTACAGAATACAGAGCGTCCTGATCGGGTGATCGCTGCTTTGATGGAAGGTCGAGTGTCCCATCTTGTTAGACGGGAAGCCCTTCGCTTTGAGCATGATGTTACAATCACCGGAAGATTATTATGAAAGGTGGATTCCTGGTACATTCATCCGTATTCGTTACCTCGCAGCTATTCTGGCTCTTTTTACACCGTCTTTGTATATAGCTTTCATCTCATTTCATTCAGGGATGATTCCGACCAAACTGGCCATTTCCATTATAGGAACCAAGGCCGGGACTAAGGTGATTATCCTCGATAAGTTGCTCTACATAACCCGATTCCGGAACACTATCAATATCAATTTTCTTAATTCGATTTTCTACCTCTTGAACTAATTCGGGATCAACAATATCTTTAATATAAGCGACAACTAAGTCTTTTTTTGAATGCTTACCTACTTGGAATTGTACTAACGATAAACTTTCATTTTCATCACTCATCCTTTGAGTTGCGAAGCCGATTAAACAATTTGGAGATTAAATAAGGAATAAAAAACACAATAAAAGCTTGTATAAAAACCTGCCATTCTGGAAGGTAGGAAACAATCGTTTTCCACATTTTCATCACCCTATACTTGCCTAATATCAGCAGCTAAAATCTGTGTAATCTTCTACAAAATTCCTTTATTTCTCAAATAGTATTAATATCTTATACGTTTCTTATGCAAGGAAGTTAAAGGCAATTCGCCTTATTTCCATCATCTTATACGTGTATTAGCTACACGAGACAATAAATGCCATCCAACAATCTCCACTGGTTGTAAATATGACTTGGATTTAAATGGGATAATATGTAATGGTAGCTTACATAAACAGTGCAAATGATCCCAATCTAATTGTTATTGGGAAAAGAGAGACCGTTAAGGTCTTTATTTGGTGGTAACTTTTTAAGTTCACGTTTCTTTACTAACCCAATAGCTGATTTATCAATTATGTTCTTAAATCTTAGTTGCGAACTAATATAAGTTTGTGAAGAAATGTACTTAAACTATCGGGTGCGTTAGCGCCATAAGAAGGCCGCCAAATGGCAGCCTTTTGAACGTATGATTCTTATACAAATCATACATTCGGATTCAAGTAAAAAGCACCAAACAAATACTTTTAATTAACTATTAGGGCAGGCTTGAATTGAAGGTCAAGCTGCCGAACCAGACGGCTTTGAAGTAACGAAGCAGATTAAGTAAAAAATAAGGAAAAAAAAGACACAGCTATTGCTAGTGTCTTTTTTGAGACGTTATTACACCTTCGTCTATACTTCACACTGTTGTTAAACATAATATATTGCGGACAACCTGTATTTACTTTTTTGTATCAAATTTTGAAAAAGACGGGAGAACGAACATTAATGGACAAAGAAAAAGGAAGTAAAGAAAAAAAACAAAAGGGGATAGAAGTTTTGGGAGATAAAAAAGAAATACAAACTCAAATGTTGGAACTACAGAGAGAGTCAACAGAAACATTGAATAAAGTCTTAAATGAAATAACACTATTAAATAGTAATCTGGAAAAAATGGGGACTGCAATTTCTTCGATGCAACAAAATGTACCTACTACAAATTCTTCAAACATACTTGCTAATCTTGATGCTGACACAATGTTAAACCTCTTACCGGTCGCAAGTAGCCTTTTTAAAGGTACAGGAACGGGACATGCTATGTATCCGATGTCTCAAGTTCCACAACCTAATCCTTTAAGCTTCCTTAATAATTTGGATATTGATAAAGCATTAGAAATCTTACCGGTTGTACGTAGCTTTTTTAAAGGTACAGAAACGGGACCTGCTATGTATTCGATGTCTCAAGTTCCACAACCTAATCCTTTAAGC
>NZ_JBFTMS010000095.1:0-3788 GCF_056397085.1 Peribacillus sp. 05N428
GAAAAGGAATTAGATGATTATATTCATTACTATAACCACAAACGAATGAAGGTAAAATTAAAAGACCTGAGTCCGATAGAATACCGAACTCAGGTCTTAGAAGCTGCTTAAATTATATGTCTAACTTTATTGGGTCAGATCAACTCGATTTTCATCGAGTTTGTCTACAGTCTGAAGCAGCCGCACGGCTGCTATCCTTATGACCTTTTATTCTTTTAATCTCTTAACTTACGGTCTTCGGCTCGTTCGGTATGGCGGCGGTAGCCTTAAATGGAACGTACAAACATTTGAGTAATAATATTAGGTGTACTACAGAATAACGGAATGTTGGTGGTATGAAAAAACTTGTTGAACTAAAATTTCAAAAGCACAATTATATAAATAAAAAATAATCTGGAGACCATCTCATCTCCAGATTATTTTTTTACACTATTATAAATTTTTATATTTATTTTATTTAACGACTTCTTTTAATTCCTTACCTGGTTTAAAAGCTGGAACTTTAGAAGTAGCAATGTTTATTTCTTCACCAGTTTGTGGGTTACGGCCAGTTCTTGCTAATTGGAGGATTATTGTGTTGGAAATTTAAAAACTTAACAACAGGTTGACCATTCGGGTTGAATTCTTTGTTATTTAAAATTGGTTCCACACCAAGCGTTATTGTATCAATTCCTAAAGGCTTTGCTTTCTCTTTTGGAACAAATGCAGAGTGAGTTAAGACAGTAAATTTCAATATATAGCTAGAACTGTATTCTCGTCCTGGTTCACTTTGTAACAATTCAACAACATCGTAATTCTTATCCCACCAATCATATCCAATGTTTATTGAGTCAGTATTATAATAATCCTTTACTGCTGTTAAAATTTCTTCCTGGTAAAGTTGAACGAAAAAATTATCAAAGATTTGTTCCTGTCCTTTAGAACTATGTTGATGATTTTTTTCAGCTTGAACAGGCAAGATATTAGTGCCAAAAGCAAGTAAAGCTACAAAAACACAAATTAATTTTCTCATTTAAATTCCTCCAGTATTTAATTATTTGCTATTATCCGTAGTTGGAGAAAGTTTAATACTGAGAAATAAATATTTAGGTCACAGTACGAATACACTGTACTTGTGATACTATCCTGACGGTACAACTAGTAGCAAGGGGGAAAAACCACCAGAACCACAAAATAAGTCAAGAACAAGTACTAAAATTGCAAAGGTGACGAAAAAACCGCATAATATTAATATAAATAAAAAGGCTTAAAGTGTCCCTCAACACTTCAAGCCAGAAAATTATTAAACTGCTAAGTTGATGATAGAGATAATAACAGTTAAAAGAGCGCAGACCGCAATTACTGTATCTTTGTCCATTTAATCACCACCATTTTGTGATAAAGGTCTATGTACTAGATAAGTGCATAGGCCTTTTTTCTATAAATTAATTATAAGGTACAAAAATCGCTAATATCAAAGTGATAACTAAAATAATATTATTCCTTTTTGCATTTGTATCATATTGCGTCGACAACTTTTAAAGTATTATTCTCAAACAGTGGTAAAGGCGCACTTCTGTTATTAGGATTTTAATATACTCTCATTGTTGTCCTTTTTTTAAATTTTATACATGAATTTGCTCATTTTTTTATAATAAAAAAAGCCGATAGGATCATCCTCACTTTTTCTTTATTGATTAGGAAACCTATAGTAAGGCTAACAATTTTAAGTTTTGGATGTTTCTATACACAATAAGAAAAAGGAAAAGATTCATATTGGATAGAATGTTATAATCCTAGTTGTAATTTATAGATGAAAGGGGGGCTTTTACCGTTATGGACGATACGGAACAAATAGAAAGGCTTTATACTCCTGGGGAAGTAGCTGATTACCTGGGTATAGAAAGACAAACAGTAACCAAATATGCGCGGCTCCTGGAACAAAACGGCTATAACTTCCTGAAAGACGAAAAAGGAAACCGTAATTATACAGATTCAAACATTATGATGTTCAAAGAACTTATAAAGCAGCGGAACCGCCCAGGCATAGCCCTTGAAACGGCTGCAAAGTCTATTGTAGCAATATATGAAAGTAAGTCTGTATTTCCCACCGATACGCTTATACCCTCTGATATAACGCGCCTTGAACAAGCTACAGCGGATAGATTGGACCAGCAAGACAAAACCATGGAAAAGCAATCCGAACTGATCCGCGTTTTATTGGAACGGCTAGACGAAAAATCTAAATATGAAGAAGAACGAGATAAAAGGTTTAATGAGCGATTAGATAAAATAGTCGCTGAAGTATCCGCTTCCGTAATAAAGCAGCTGGATCAAAAAGAAAATCAACTTTTACTTACGGCTAAAGAAGAAGTGGAAATCACTAAAAAAGAAGTGGCTTCGGCTAAAGAGGAAATAGAAGCAATCAAAGCAGAAAAAAAGGCTTCTTCTCTCGACTTTTCGGAAAGTGAGGAAGAAGCCCTTACACGCTCTTTTTCTATGCCATAGACTAAAAAGGAGTATGACAACCCGCGATAGTCGTTTGCCTGCCATCACATTTGGAACCTCCTGTCCTTTGCTAACATATACTTTAATATAGGGTTCAAGTATTAATATCCTTTCGGAGCAGTAACTATCTTTGGCCTGGATAGTTACTTTTTTTGTAGGTTTGTGTCTGCACATCACCCTCCTTATTAGGCACATGAATTTATATTTTTCTACATATACTTAAATATGGTTCATACAAACCTCCAATAAAATCACATCTTTCCCTGAGTAACTATTTTTCCTGTAATAGTTACTTTTTTGTGTAGAGTATCTTCGAACTGTGACATAAATATCATTGTTTATTGGATTATTCTGCTCGTGGTGCATATACTGGATTGTTCCTTTAAACAAGGGAGTAAATAACATATCTAATCCTTTTTTCCTCAGAAGATAAACTTTTAATGAAGGAGAGTTTAGCATTGGAAACTGCTCAGGTAACTACTTTGGTTAGTTTTCCATTCCCATCAGTATGGGGTATCCACGCTGCTATAGCTGGCAGACCGATTATTTGGGGCACACTTATCATTAACTCTATTACAGATAACAAGGTAATTGGTACGGTTAATTTTCGTGGTATACTATTCCGATTAATGGATTTTGGAATGAAAGCACCAAACAAATCACATTTGATGATTCACCTTATGCCACCTTCTCTAGCAACTTAACCATATTTGATGAACCCAGATTAGAATTCGACATTTTATTTTACGTGGACGTCTTCTTATGAAACCTCCCTCTCTACAAGCAGGTGAGTATGGAACGTGGATTGCTACAACTGATATAAGCCTGAATTAATATCTTATTAATGGTAATACCTATACCGAGCAATTGCCTCCTGTTGGCGCCTTATTAATTTTTAAAAATAGGCTTACCAAGGTATTTTACTTCTCGCAAATCAGCGATTATCGAGAAGTAAAATTCACCTTTTTATTTTGTCCTCAGGTCGGATGAAAACAAAGGTAAGGTAATAACCGAGGAAGAATTTTAGGGGGATGGAGGTGTGAATAATACAGAAGAAGCTATTAGTGGCAGTAAAAGTAGAACCATACTTAAAGAAAATCAAAAAGGTGAAATAAGATGTAGAAAAAAACGTTTCCGGATTATCAATGAAACAAAGACTATTATCGGATAACAATATACGGTCTCATCATTTCATAATCCTCGTGTTCCAACATATGACAATGCCATACATACAATCCTGTATAAGGACCAAAGGTCATTATAATCCGAGTTACCTCGTTAGGATTAGCATTTACTGTATC
>NZ_JBFTMS010000096.1:0-3762 GCF_056397085.1 Peribacillus sp. 05N428
TCGACTCCAGGCTGGTCAAATGGGTTAACTCCTAATAGATGGCCACTAATCCCACATGCCTTCTCAAAAAAGTAAACCATCTCACCGTAAGTGTATTCATTCATTTCATCCAGTTCAATCACGAGATTAGGTACTTCTCCATCTATATGGGCCATAAGGGTACCCTGAAATGCACTTTTGTTGACTTCATCCATCGTCTTACCTGCCAGGAAGTTTAATCCATCAATATTTTCTGGATCCTCCTGAATAGTCACTTCAATTCGAGGTTTCTTAATCTGTAAAACCGTTTCTAAAAGGTTTCGTCGACCTTCTTGTACATATTGCCCCATGGAATGCAAATCCGTTGAAAAATCAACGGAAGCAGGGAATAGCCCCTTTTGATCTTTTCCTTCACTTTCCCCAAACAGCTGCTTCCACCATTCCGATACGTAGTGAAGGGAGGGCTCATAGTTAACAAGCACTTCAATTGCTTTTCCCTTATTGTAGAGTACATTTCGGACCGCAGCATACTGATAGCTCTCATTTGTCAATAAATCAGGATTGTTGTATTTACGGGCTGCTGCTGCTGCCCCTTCCATCATATGATCAATATCAAGTCCTGCTACGGCAATTGGTAAGAGACCAACTGCTGTTAGCACAGAATACCTTCCACCTACATCATCCGGAATAACAAACGTTTCATATCCTTCTTTGTCCGCAAGCTTTTTTAATACGCCTTTTTCCTGATCTGTAGTGGCAAAAATACGTTTTCTCGCCTCTTCTTTTCCGTATTTTTTCTCCATATAGTCACGAAAAATACGGAAAGCAAGGGCTGGCTCTGTCGTTGTTCCTGATTTGGAAATGACGTTAACAGAGATATCTTTCCCCTCTAATAGTTCAAATAAATGAGATATATAAGTAGAACTGATATTGTGACCGGCAAAATACACTTTTGTCTTATCGTTCATTTGGTTATGAAAGCTATGGGACAAAGCTTCTATAGCTGATCTTGCACCCAAATACGAACCACCAATACCAATTACAACCATTGCGTCTGAATGTTTCTTGATTCTTTCAGCAGCTTGTTTAATTCTTTCAAATTCACTCTTATCATAGTTTAGTGGCAAATCGACCCAACCAAGATAATCAGAGCCGGGGCCTGTTTTTTCATGTAGCATTTTATGAGCCACTTTTACAAATTCACTTAGATTATCTACTTCACTCTTTTTCATAAATGCTAATGCATTGGAGTAATCAAACGAAATAGTCATACATTACTTCCCCTTTCAATCAAATTTAGCTTAGCTGCTTCAATCGGAGATCCTTCTCCGTAAAAAAGATCTCTCGGCATAGTAAAACGTTTCATGTTAGTGCATTCTCCTTTTCTACAGTATATAAGGGAAGTTTTTAAAAACACATTTAAACTCCCCCTTTTCAATTTTGAAAAATCCTTAGTGGGACCGTGTAATTATCAATAGCGTACATTAAAAGATAGTTAGTATTAAGAAAACTCAATGGTCCCTCTCTACATCGGCACTTAGTATGTCTTCTGTTTTGATTTCAAGTAATATTTCCAAGAATCTTATCGTTCCTAATACTTTTCGAGTGTCTCCCTCATTTTGAACATTCTCCATTTTCTTTTGTTGGATCAGTTCACTTATTACTTGCTTGAAAGCATTGGTTTTTATAAGCCATTCTCCAACCAGTAGCTTAGTTGAGTCTCTCTCGTGTTCGGTTTTGACAGCAAATAAACTTTCGGTATCTGTCTCTCTTAACGTGATTGAATTAAAATCTTCGCTCATTTGAATCCGAAAATAATTCCTTTCACTATCATAATATTTTCCGTCCCTTAGAAGAAAATACTCTATCCCTAATACTATTTCATAAAAGGGCTCATTATCTGATGGAGAATGGAGTTCTTTTACTTCGATATTCTTCACCATGTCTAAATAGGTTTCTAAACCATATTGTGTGTTAATGATTTTTGCATCCAATACGTTCATGATGTCACACCTCAATATTGTTTTATTTTTTTGGCTCTGTTAAACTTGTCTGTTGGCTCCAGGTGCTCGCTTTCCGCGGGCGAGCCGGGAGCCTCCTCGGCGCTGTGCGGCTGCGGGGTCTCCCTTGTCATGTTTTTCCCGCAGGACGTTGAATCATCATCCGTGAATAGGCACCGCACGAGAAAATGTGAATGCATTTTCGAGGAGTCTCGCTCCTTCCGCTTCAATCAACATAGTTAGCACTATCAACGACTTAAGTAAATCTACCAATTTTTGGGATATACCAAACTAAAAATCCAATGAATTTCCGGCTCATTTTAACGAAAGACATATACAGCAGATGACTTTATGATTTTTCCACAGCATGTCCGCCAAATTCATTACGAAGGGAAGCTACCACTTTACCTGTAAATGTATCATTGTCTAATGAACGGTAACGCATTAGTAAAGACATAGCGATAACAGGGGTAGCTGTTTGAAGATCCAAAGCGGTTTCAACTGTCCATTTCCCTTCCCCAGAAGAATGCATAATGCCCTTAATTTCATCTAATTTTGCATCTTTAGAAAATGCGCGTTCTGTCAATTCCATGAGCCATGAGCGGATGACAGAACCGTTATTCCACACCCGTGCCACTTTTTCATAGTCAAAATCGAAATCGCTTTTTTCCAGGACTTCGAATCCTTCACCAATGGCGGCCATCATTCCGTATTCTATTCCATTGTGGACCATTTTTAAGAAGTGGCCACTACCAGATTTCCCAGCATATAAATACCCATTATCTACAGCTGTATCTCTAAAAATCGGCTCGACAATGCTCCATGCTTCAGGATCTCCACCAATCATATAACAAGCACCATAGCGAGCACCTTCCATCCCCCCAGAAGTACCGGCATCCATAAAGCTCACTCCAACTTTCTTCAACTGTTCGTAACGACGAATGGATTCCTTATAATGCGAATTACCAGCTTCAATGACGATATCTCCTTCACTTAGAAATGGTGTGATTTCACTAATAACTGAATCAACGACTGAGTGTGGGACCATTATCCAAACAACTCGTGGCTTTTCTAATGATTGAACAAGATCTTGTAAACTGGATGCTCCTTCAACTCCGTATTTTTTAATTTCTTCAATAGTATTTGTATTTAGATCAAACGCCATTACACGGTGTTTATTGTCAATTAAGTTTTTTCCTAAGTTCATACCCATTTTCCCTAATCCAATTAATCCTACTTTCACTTGAGTTTCCTCCTTTAAATTACAAAAAATAGCCTGTATTATTATGCTACCCATTTGTTGTTCTTCATGGTCTCCTTATGGAACCATAAGGATTCAACAAATACTTTAAGTTCCTTGGGTAAATCGCGTAACAATTATCTGTCAAATCCAACCTCGGTTTGCTCTCTTCATACCAATAGCCTTCCAGGGAGGTGCGGATTAAACTCCCCCCCTAGTTTCCCACCATTTAAAACCATCCTCCTCCAATAATTGCGAAGCAGCTTGTGGCCCCATCGAACCGGCTTGATATAGGTGGAGTGGAAGGGCATTTTCCTCAAACGCCTCTAAAACGGGCTGTACCCATTTCCAAGATAATTCAACTTCGTCCCAATGAGCAAAGAAGGTAGAGTCCCCACGCAGAGCATCAAATATTAAGAGTTCATATGCTTCGGGCACGTCTTTTTTACTCGCTGAAAAATCAACAACAATAGGTTCTAATTTTCCATTTATCGGGTTTTTACTATTTAACTGCAACGAAACACCTTCATTAGGACTTACATT
>NZ_JBFTMS010000097.1:0-3594 GCF_056397085.1 Peribacillus sp. 05N428
GGCCATCTATTAGGAGTTAGGCCATCTATTAGGAGTTAACCCATTTGACCAGCCTGGAGTCGAAGCATACAAGAAGAATATGTTTGCTTTACTTGACAAACCTGGTTTTGAAGCAGAAAAAGCTACTCTCATGGAGCGTTTATCAAAATAATTATATCTGATTGGTTTTGTATTAATAAAAAGATTGTTACCAAAAACCATATTTTTTGTAACAATATTTATGAGAAATACTGATGCTTGATTTTACTAATTTTATAGGTTACCAAAAATAATTACCAAAAGTTTTACCAAATACTTTTACAAAAATGATGTCTCTTGTACAATTAGATTATTAAATTGTGCAGGAGGCTTCTTTATGATAATCGGTTATGCTCGAGTTTCGACAGTTGACCAAAATTTAGACCGACAAATTATATTACTTTCTGAGTACGGCTGTGAAAAAATGGTTCAAGAGAAATTTACTGGGACTACAAAGGATAGAGATGGACTTAACTCATTGCTAGATGTAATAAGGAAAGGTGATACCGTTGTAGTAGAAAGTATTTCACGCTTAGGGAGAAAAACACTTGATATTCTTTCTATTATTCAGCAATTCGAGGATACTGGTGTAAAGTTCGTTTCTATTAAGGAGAACATGGATACAAGAACATCAACGGGAAAAGCCATGTTTCAAATGATGTGTGTCATCGCAGAGTTAGAAAGAAATTTAATTGTAGAAAGAGTTAAAGAAGGGTTAGAAGCGAGTAAAAGAAGAGGAAAAAAACTAGGAAGGCCTAAAGTGGATCAAGGGAAAATTGAAATAGCCTTGAGGATGTATGACAGTAAAGAATACTCGGTAAAAGAAATTGTAGAAGGTACAGGACTTTCACAGGGATCATTATATCGAGCGATTAATAAAAGAAAACTAGTAGAAGCAAATTAATAATCTCTTATATTTTTAGGGAATTATGTGACGGACTAGGGCAGCTACTCTGTCACCACCCCCAACTTAATTTGAATGGAGTTGGTAATTTGTCATCTATAGAACGTACGGCTTATCCAAGATTTAAAAAACGTCCTACTTCAAAAGAACTTCGTGATGTTTACTCCCCTACACCTGAAGAAAACCAATTTGCGCATAAAGTTGCTAGAGGACCTGTTTCAGTTCTAAGTCTATTAGTTATGTTAAAGTCTTTCCAACGACTTGGTTACTTTCCTCCACCGAAAGATATTCCTGTAGAGATCATGATTCATATTCGGACCTGTTTGAATCTCTCTGCTAGTGTTGAACCGAATTACAATAGTAAATCAATTTACCGACATCAAAAAGCAATTAGAGATTACCTCAATGTACGTCCTTATGGAAAAGAAGCCTTACATATTGCAACTACTTCAATTTATAAGGCTACACAGGTAATGGACAATCCAGCCGATCTTATCAACGTATCCATTGAAATATTAATAAAAGAAAGGTGTGAATTACCTGCTTTTAGTACATTAGATCGATTGGCTCGTCGTATAAGAACATTAGTGAATCACCAGTTATTTAATTCAGTATTTTCAAAATTGACTCCTGAAATTGAGCGAAAATTAGATCAATTACTAGTTACTAAAAATGATAATCGGACTTCTGAATATAACTTATTAAAAGAAATTCCAAAAAGCGCAACACTTTCGCATATGAAAGAAATACAAAATAGGTTACTTCTGTTAACTGATTTTATAGAAGAAATTGATAGCTTACTAGAGGATATTCCAAATTTAAAAATTAAACACTTCGCTTTAGAAGCAAAAGCGCTTGATGCATCAGAATTAAAAGACTTTAATTTAGCTAAAAGATATATGCTGCTACTTTGTATGATTTATCGCTCAAAAATTTCAGCTATAGATAGTTTGGTAGAGATGTTTCTCAAAAGAGTCAGAACTATACATAACAAAGGCAAAGAGGAGCTAGAACTTCTTCGAGAAAAACATAGATCAAAAACTGAAAATCTTATATCTGTTTTGGCGGAAGTCTTAAATGCCACAAGTATAAATGAGAACGATACCTTGACTGGTCAGAAAATAAGGGAGTTATTAGGGAGAAGAGGTGGTATCGACGCATTAAAAGAAGATTGTGAATCAATTTCATCATATAATGGCAATAACTACCTTCCTCTTTTATGGAAGTTCTATAAAAGCCACAGGAAAACTCTTTTTAGATTGATTAGTATGATTGAAATTAATTCAACCACACAGGATCAATCACTTTTAGAAGCTTTACAATTTTTACGTGATAATGAGAACCGAAAAATTGTAAAGCTACAAATAGATTTGGATCTTTCATTTGCTAGTGAACAGTGGAAAAAAACGATTTATGTACCTAAAGAAAATAACTTAATCCATCGTAAACACCTTGAAATCTGTATTTTTTCCTATCTTGCAAGCGATTTAAAAACGGGAGACCTTTGTGTAAAAGGATCAGAGAATTTTGCTGATTACCGTGAACAGCTCCTTTCTTGGGATGAGTGTAAACCTATGGTAGATGAATACTGTAAGGAACTTGGCTTTTCTTCAAATTCAGGGGATTTTGTTCAACAATTAAAGCTCTGGCTAGGAGATACTGCACAAAAAGTAGATTTAAACTACCCTGATAACGGCCAGGTAATCATTAATGAAAATGGAGAACCAACGTTGAGAAAAATAATGAGAAAAGAACAACCTCAGACAAGTAAGGCGTTAGAGGTAGTTATTTCTCAACGGTTACCTGAACGAAATGTCTTAGATATTCTTTGTAATGTAGAACATTGGACAAATTGGACACGGCATTTTGGACCATTATCTGGTTCAGATCCTAAGCTTGAAAATGCAATGGAACGTTATATCATTACTTCTTTTGGATACGGATGTAATTTAGGACCAACACAGACTTCTAAGCACATGAAAAAAGCAGTAACCCCACACATGATTTCATTTGTAAATCGGCGACATATTAATGCATCTAAAATAGACGAAGCTATTCGTAATATTTTAAATCAATACAATCAATTTAGTTTGCCTAGACTATGGGGTGATGGAAAAACGGCTGCTGCAGATGGAACAAAATTTGATCTCTACGAAGAAAACTTAATCTCTGAATACCACATTCGATACGGAGGTTATGGGGGGATTGCATATCATCATGTTTCAGATACTTATATTGCACTCTTTAGTCACTTCATTCCATGTGGAGTTTGGGAAGCAGTTTATATTATTGATGGTTTGCTGAAAAATAAATCAGACATTCAGCCCGATACGTTACATGCTGATACGCAAGGTCAATCAACGCCTGTTTTTGCACTTGCACATTTATTGGGGATTAATTTAATGCCTCGTATTCGAAATTGGAAGGATTTAAAATTTTACAGGGCTGATAAGGACACAAAATATCACCACATTGATCAGTTGTTTAGTGATACCGTTGACTGGGACCTAATTGAAACACACTGGCAAGATCTGCTCCAAGTGGTTCTTTCTATAAAAGCTGGTAAAATATTACCCTCTACACTACTTAGAAAACTAAGTAACTATAGTAGAAAAAACCGATTATATCAAGCTTTTAGGGAATTAGGAAGGATTGTAAGAACTGTATTTTTG
>NZ_JBFTMS010000098.1:0-3346 GCF_056397085.1 Peribacillus sp. 05N428
AAAGGCTATACAATCGCTCCATCTGAACAACAAACTGCATAACCAGTTAAATAACGACATAGTACATTTACCCCCAYCAAAAAAATGAGAATATGGAGGGTTTATTTTAGCATGGCTTTTTACTATTGTGTTTTCATACAAAAAAGCTGTCTTAAAGACAGCTCCGATCTTCAGCTAACGCACCGTTTAGTTGAACAACTCCAGGGCTTATTTAAACTGTTCATAATTTCCTTTGGATTAGAGATACCGTTCTCAATAAAAATAGTTGCCTATCCTTAAACAATTTCATATAAGCTTCTTCAATCATATTTGAATTTAGGTGGGCTACTAGGCATACATCCAATCCAAGCTTTGACCCTGAACATAAACTTGGATATAAGTCTAATTTCAATAAGGAGTGAACCTCGAATTATGGTATATACACGACAAATGCCATCTGCCCTGAGTCCCTGGGGTCTTCAAAATTGTTTGTATCGTTTTACGTACTTGTGGCTTAGAAACGGAGACAATTTCTGGTTTTATTTGACGACTGTCGGGGAATCAAGAGTTTATGGATATAGGTTTTTCGGCGGAAGATGGAATAATTATTCGGTTGCTTTAAGAGATATTGTTAACTTCCATTGTTCTCCTCCGACTCCAACTCTATATTAAAACACTGTGGCTGACCCTCGTAATCGTATCGTTCAGTCTTACTTTAAAAGCGTCTGTGCTTTCGCATAATCAGAGATCGTTTTTTTGAATCGAATACTGTGATCACCAGATATCCGCCACCTGCATGTTCTCATCTATCATGTATAGAACATTAATCATTTCGGTTAGCGTTCTTTATACTGAGATTAGACTAAAATCCAAAACGAACATAAGTTTAATCCTGAGGCTGCGTTAAACTGCACTTTAGTGGATAAGAAAAAAACCGCCGCAGTGACAATCATCTTGTTCCCAAGCACCCGTTAGCCTACATTAAAAATTCAATTTGTTATTTATTCTAGGGTTAGTTAAAGTACTCCTTCTTCAACAAACCTGCCCCGATAGTTGCATAAGAAAGAGCTGCCTTAAAGACAGCTCTGATCTTCAGCTAACGCACCCTATAGTTTAAGTAGAAACCTTCACAATCTCTTCTAAACTTCAACATAATCCAATCCCTAAAATGTGTTGTTCCAGAATCTGCTGCAATACAAAAAGACGCCTTCTTATTAAAGAAAAGCGCCCGATTGTTGAAGTTTAAAAGTCAGCTGATACACTTGAGAATATCGAACAAAATGAACTGGACGGTTTAAACTATATAAAAGATAAAGACGATACCTTTATTTCAATATCGTCCTACCTTTATCCAATTAATTTATTATCTTGTCGTCTTTATCAAATATTGTAATGTGGTAAGGATCGTTTTTAACTCTTGATTTCATCTGTTCGGATTGTAGAAAATCGTCAATAATTTTTTCAAGTTGTTGTGCAAAAGCTTTCGCATTTTCGTCTGAACGGGATAAAGTGATAAACATTTGGATTTCTGGTTCTGGATGAACGGAATACCCTACCATTCTAACGTTGTAATCCTTTTTCCCTAATAAATCTTCACTCACAATGTCAAGGATAGCCGACCATCTTCCTTCTTGCTCTCTTTTCTTCATGTTTACTTTTTTAAATTTTACGGTGTATTGATCATTTGTTTTAAGCTGAATTATATTCTGAACATATTGTTCTATCTCATCTGTTCTTTTTTCGGTATCAGGTATTTCAACTTCTACTATTTTTTGAGCAACTATTCCTATTCCTAACAACTTATATTTTTCACTGGCTTTGTCAAGTGAGAGTAGAATTTCCCTATTTATTTTTCTGCGTTTTTCTTGCTTCTTAAACTGTTTCTTATCTTCCTCGCTATGAGGAACATCAACACGTTCCGTATATCTACTTACTTTAACTGTATAGGCATCATAACCCTTAGATTTTAGTATATCTTTTGTAATATCATCTACATCACTTTTAACATCATCAAAATACTTTTCTGAACCCTGAATTGCAATTTCGATTTCCTTTTTCGGAAATGAGACTCCTACTCCAGTCGTTTTGTAACCTTTTGCTCTTAGTTCCTCGGATATGAGTAGAACTATATTATTCTTATTTTCAAAAATTTGTCCTAAGTAAGGAATTTTGGATACGACTTTTGCCATTGCTGGTGAAACAAATGCAGAACTTATAAATAAACCAAATAATATAATCAGCGCGATACTAGAGTATGCTAACTTCCGAATCAGACTTACTTTTTTGATACGAGTTAATAGGATAGGGTGCTTATTTCTCTCTTGGGATTCCAAATTTTCAATATCAGTTAAGATTCGGTTTTTCAGTTCTTGTTTTTGTATTGTTTTCCACATTAGATCGGAATTTAATTTCTTTAACGAACTATCAAAATCAGTATCTTCATATTGTTTTCTCATCCAAATACCCCTCCTTTATTAATTGTTTTTTCAATGCTGGAATAGCTCTAAAAAGAGTCGATTTAACTTTACTCTCAGACCAGCTCAATATCTTTGCCGTATCCTCAATAGAAAAACCTTTGATCTTTCTTAAAACGATCACCTTTCGATATGTATCTTTGATTTCCCCTAACGCTTTATATAGTTCAAATGATTCCTCTTTTATTTGAATCATTTCTTCAGGCAATGAGTTATTGTCCTTTTGCAAAAGAAATACTTCTTTAAAGAACCTGCTGGGTTTGCGTTTTCTTAAAAAATCAACCGTTAAATTGTGAGCGATACTGAATAGCCATGTTTTTTCACTGGAATGCTGATTAAATGAATTATGATATAAATACGCTTTTACAAAGGTATCATGGGTCAGATCCTCTGCTTGTTGATAATCCTTAACCATCAATAAAATAAAACTTAAAATGGATTTACTATGTTGGTCATACCAATCTGCAATTTCTTCTTTTCTGTACTTCGACAAGTTACCAACCCTCCTTTTCTTGAATGTTCAATACTTAGACGTATTAACTAAATAAAAGTTGTGTTTTTACATTAAAAAAATCTCTAAAAGTTTAGATTAGAGACTTTTTCGTTCTTTTATAGAACTGACGTTTATATCAGTTGTCTTAGAAATAAGTTGAAAATCATGCCCCAAGCTCATGTTTTCCTCCTTAAAATAAGTTCCTCGTTAGATCTAATATTAGTATTCCTTATAGAACTATCCTGCCCCGATAGTTGCATAATCGAGTAGAGGGAAAATAAATGTATTATTTTCGCCCCTCTCACAACACCGTACGTACGGTTCGCGTATACGGCGTTTCAATTTATATTACAGTGTGTACTTTTAGATAATGCTCTAAAGCAGAGGGGACTCCCCTCTG
>NZ_JBFTMS010000099.1:0-3176 GCF_056397085.1 Peribacillus sp. 05N428
TGAATCAATTCATGCCTGAACTGTCATTTGATTTTTAATGAAAGTACAGTCTTTGGCATTGGAAAAAACTAATTGTTTTACATAATGAAAAAGCCACCGGCTATGTAGCCGGTGGACCGCATATTCCTCCTAATAAGGTAAACACTATTCACCATGTTCCAGTTAAACGGCTTGAACCAACAGACGAACATAATAGGTTGCTGCGGCAACCTTTTTCTTACGGAACTAACGGGGCAGCATTCCTGTAATAACTGAAAATGAAGTTTGAACGAAAAAAGACCTCTTGATAAATGAATGTGTCCTAAGCTGGCCAGCTAAAAAAGGACAAAACATCTATTTGGAGGTCTCACAATGAATTATAACCAAAATCATAAAATCACTCAAATTACTTCTGAAACCTTAATTGTCGGAGTAGATATAGCCAAGCACAATCATGTCGCAAGAGCACAGGATTTTAGAGGATTGGAACTGGGTAAAACGTGTTTCTTTGAAAATACGAATGCAGGATTTCATTCGTTTCTAGATTGGATTAACCAACTTGTTAAAGAGTGTAAGTTAAATCAAGTGATTGTAGGCATGGAGCCAACCGGTCACTACTGGTTAAATCTAGCTCATCTTCTAAAAGAGAATAATATTAAGTTCGTATCTGTCAATCCACTACATGTTAAACGAAGTAAAGAATTAGACGATAATTCACCTACAAAGAATGACGTGAAAGATGCAAAGGTCATCGCACAATTAGTCAAAGACGGAAGATACGCCGAACCAACAATTCCACAAGGAATTTATGCAGAACTCCGAGTGGCCAAAAAACTTCCCGATCTTCTCAACGTTGACTTACAAGTCGTTCAGGGACAAGTTCATAACTGGCTTGATCGTTACTTTCCCGAATTTTTGACAGTGTTCAAAAGTTGGGAAGGCAAGGCAGCTATTCATTTTCTAAAGCTAGAAGCCTTGCCACATGAACTTGTAAATTATACGGAAGAAGAGCTCTTACTTTCCTTAAGACAAGTGGTAAAACGCAGTATAGGCTTAAAGAAGATACGAGCACTYAAAGAAGCAGCCAATCGTTCKATTGGTATTCGTCAAGGGGCAGCTATGGCGAAATTAGAGTTGAGAGCTTTAYTAGAGAAGTATGATTTTATTCAAATGAAATTCGAAGAATTAGATTATCAATTAGATCAGTTATTAGACCATATCCCAGGTGTYACWCAGATGTTAGAGGTGTCAGGRATYGGTCGAGATACWGTAGCAGGGTTTTTCGCAGAGGTCGGCGACCTCAGAGACTATCAACATCCTCGCCAAATCGTAAAATTAGCAGGTTTAAGTTTAAAAGAAAACACATCCGGAAAGCACAAAGGTCAGACCAAGATTACCAAACGGGGACGAAAGAAATTGAGGGCTCTCTTATTCCGGGCAGCCATGATACTGGTGGCAAAGAACAAGGCTTTTAAAGCTCTCCATATATATTACACAACACGTGCTCAGAATCCATTAAAAAAAATGCAATCTCTRATAGCYTTRTGTAACAAGCTTATTCGAATTCTGTTTTCAATCGGTAAAAAACAATTTACGTTTCAAGAAGACAAGATGTTAATGGATATCCCTCATATGGCAACATTTATGGTACATCAAACAGTCGCATAGTTCATCGAATTTAAGGTTACACGGTCATTTAATTAACACTCATTTAAAAGTGAAGCACGGATTAGTCGGCAAAGCAACTAACGTGAGGGCTTAGATCCTGTGGGGCAGCATGACCGACATCCACCTCATGGAAAGGTTGAACGAAGGAATGTAGGAGCATCGACTCTGTGAGACATGGGAGGGTTGACCTCCATGAGACATGTGGATATCCTAAAGTGCGATTATAACATTGATTAAACCAATTTTTTCCTATAATTGGCTAGTTTAGCATACACTTTTTTCGATAAATCCCTACCCTTGAGGAGTGATGCCGAGCTTACATAAATAACTGTTAATGATATGACTATGAAATTCGAAGAATTCTAGAGCAATCGTGAGATTGTGTTTAGTTTATTGAGGGAGGCTAGTTGAAGAGTGCTGTTTGATCTTTATTCAACAATTGGGCCATATAGTTGAATAAAGGAATTTTTTTGTAACATAATTTTTTGTTCTAAACAACTATTTGTTGAATGATCTGCATTTTTCAACGAAAGGATGAGCTTCTAACCGTTAAAAGTAAACATATTCAGCTTGTGGTGCATATACTGGATTGGTCCTTTATATAGGGTAGTAAATAAGATATCTAATCCTTTATTCTTCAGAACATAAACTTTAAATTTAGGGGGAGATTAGTATTGCAAACTGCACAGCAAACAATGGAATTCCCATCAGTATGGGGTATCCATGCTGCTATGGCTGGTAGACCAATCGATTGGGCGTACTCAACATTAACTCCTATTACAGATAACAGGGTAATTGGTAAGGTTAATTTTCGTGGTACACCTATTCCAATTAATGGATCTTGGGATGGAAACACCAAACATATAAGATTTGATTCACCTTATGCCACATTTTCTGGAAACTTAGCCATATTTGATGAACCCCAGATTAGAATTCGACATTTTATTTTAAATGGGAGGCTTATGAAACCTCCTTCTTTACAAGCAGGCGAATACGGAACATGGGTTGCTACAACCGATAGAGCTCTTACCGGATATCCCGTAATTAGTGGTACCTTTCCCCCTGTTGGAGTCTTTTTAACATCGAATATACTTAGTCAGTTACAGCAGAATAATGTGAGATTTTAGGTTTAAATGGAAGAAATGTAAAAAGAACCTCCTTTTTTGTTTTTCGATACATCTCCAACATTAAATTTCCTGTGACAAAACAAACTAATTACAAAATTATTTGAGGTGTCTCATGAGAAAGGTCAATCTAAACAATTCCTCGTATTCCAAACGTATACTTGCTACATAGTTTGTACATGTTAAGGGAAAAACTAAGGAGGAATTTTAGTTGGAGTGGATTTTTTTTCTATACCTGTTAAATACGTTCTTTATCTTATTCATAGCAATTTGGGAAGTTCGTCGGCCAGCCAAAGCTTTGAATTGGATAGTAATCGTCCTTGTTTTGCCTGTCATTGGTTTCTTACTATATCTTAGCATATCAAATCCCAAGCTTATTCATCGTAAAAGATTGACCTCTTCTCA
>NZ_JBFTMS010000100.1:0-2951 GCF_056397085.1 Peribacillus sp. 05N428
TATATGATCGATTTAGAAAATATTCCACAACCAATCGAGGAAGATATTCCTGTATAGTATATAAGAAAGTAAAGAGCAAGAAAGGGTTATAAATGGTAAACAATACCATACTATGACCCTTTTTTACATGTATCTCGGTCGTACCCCAATATAGCATTATTTTGTAAGTACACACTTTACTTTTACATAGTGATAAAAAGTATACTATTGGTTATAATACAATCTGGAAGTGTATAGTAAGATTAGGGTTGAAGAATGACTTTGACACACTCATCTTCGTGATCATTAAAGATTTGATAGGCTTCGCTCGCCTGGTCTAGACGCATTTTATGAGAGACGATTTCTGTTGGGTCCAACTCTCCCGACGTAATCATTTTAAAGAGCATTGGCATGTAATGTATGACAGGTGCTTGGCCCATTTTTATTTGTACATTTCTTTCAAATATATTCCCTAAAGGGAACTGGTTATATTTGGACCCGTAGACCCCAGTCAGCTGCAACGTTCCAAATTTTCTCACAGCATTCATACCGATTTTGATCGGGCTAATTGTTCCACCAATAAGCTTCATCTTTTGTTCGGCAGCTTCGAGGGGTGTTTTTTTACCATCCATCCCTACGCAGTCAATGACTGCGTCTACACCGCCATTTGTGATTTCTTTAATATGGGAACCCATATCATCAAATTCATCAAAATTATAAATTTCAACATTGTTCATTTTTTTGGCACGTTCAAGCCTATATGGAAGATTATCGACCGCAATGACTCTTTTTGCGCCTTTCATCCATGCAAACTTTTGCGCCATTAACCCAACCGGTCCACAGCCGAGTACGGCAACTGTATCCCCTTTTTTTACCCCTGCACTTTCAATGCTCCAATAAGCAGTTGGTAGTACATCAGACATAAACAGTAATGCTTCATCTTCAAGTTCAACAGATTCAGGAATTACAAAAGGCATAAAATTCCCATAAGGAACACGCAAATATTCAGCTTGTCCACCTGGATGATTACCGTAACGCTCCGTAAATCCAAAATATCCGCCTGTATCAATTTCTGGATTTGGATTAGAATTATCGCATTGGCTCTCCAAATCATGCTGACAATAGAAACAGCTGCCACACGAAATATTAAACGGTATGACAACTCTGTCCCCTTTCTTCACTTTTGTTACCTCTGGCCCTACTTCTTCTACAATACCCATAGGCTCGTGGCCAACTACGTAATCTTTTTCAGCTGGCAGGGCACCTTGATAAATATGTAAGTCAGATCCGCATATCGCTGTTGATGTAATGCGCACGACAATATCGTCTTTTTGTTGAAGCTTCGCATCTGGAACTTCTTTCACTTGCATATCCTTGGAACCTTGAAAAGTAACTGCTTTCACAAGTAAAACCTCCTACTATAAATTGATATAACTTGTATATAATATACCCATTGAAGAAATTTATATGTTTTTTTATTTATTTTTAGTTCTATTTGACTAAATAGGGCGTTTGCTTCAGTTCGACTCCCGCTTTGACATTAAAAATGAGATGGAAAAGGCGTACTAATCTATTATCAGAGGTACGCCTTTTCAAATGCCTAAATTATGCACGATAGCAACAATCTTTGAGAGAACAGTTAAAATAAATCTAAAAATCTGTGCGTCAAAAATTTATAAGTTTTAGATGTGAAAGCGTTTTGACTTTGGCTCCCTACATTTTTGGTTTATGCAGCTATAGGGACTTGTGCCATTTCGGTTACTACTACTTTAATGTATACAAGAAATTACAGCTCAGCGATGGTCCCCATTTACTGCATCCGTCTAACAACGGGTTTTTTTTACATCTATTGCTCATTTTGTATAAAAAGCAAAAAGTGTACATACCCGGTTATTCGGAATTATCAGCGCTTTTTATTTTACTCTTCATGTTCCAAAATCTAACATGACCACTACTTATGCTACTCTATGTGTTCTAAAACTCGTCCTTTTCTGAACACACTCAGATATCCGTTGAAATGAATGTTTTTTAAGGCTATAGGTGTTACAAAACTCTGTTCATTATTCTATGTTCAATAACATATTGAATTCTATCTTATGTTACAATGAACTTAAAGGAAAAATGAGAAAAGAGTGATTACTGGTGTTAATTGGATATGCGCGCGTTTCGACAGGGTTACAAAATTTAGATTTACAAATGGATGCGTTAACGCAACATGGCTGTGGAAAAATCTTTCACGATAAGATGAGTGGAGCGAAAAAGCAGCGCCCTGGCTTGGAGGAAGCACTTCAATATGCACGTGAAGGCGATACCATTGTTGTTTGGCGATTAGATCGTCTTGGTCGCAACATGCAGGACTTAATACAGATTGTGAATACTTTGAACGAACGAGGTGTGGGCTTTCACAGCCTGCAAGAAAACCTAACGATGGACAAAAGCAACGCAACGGGGCAATTAATGTTCCACCTCTTCGCAGCCTTTGCAGAATTTGAACGGAATCTGATCGAGGAACGCTCAGCAGCAGGACGAGCAGCAGCTAGAGCGCGTGGTCGTCTTGGGGGACGTCCGGAGAAACTGGAAGCGAAAGATATTGAAATGATGAAATCGCTCATTGAAAATGGTACATCAATTAAAGATGTGGCGGAAAAATGGGGCGTATCTCGAACAACCATTTATCGCTATTTGGAAAAACCTCTAAAATAAAACGTAAAGCACTTGTTACCAGCTCACAGCTTGGATAAGTGCTTTTATTGTTTAGAATAGGCGTATTTTGAAGTGCAAAATAGCACTTAAAACAGGTGCAATTTACCGATTAAAGTGACAGGTTCTTTCTATAAAAGCTGGTAAAATATTACCCTCTACACTACTTAGAAAACTAAGTAACTATAGTAGAAAAAACCGATTATATCAAGCTTTTAGGGAATTAGGAAGGATTGTAAGAACTGTATTTTTGCTTAAATATATTTCTGATA
>NZ_JBFTMS010000101.1:0-4279 GCF_056397085.1 Peribacillus sp. 05N428
TCGACTCCAGGCTGGTCAAATGGGTTAACTCCTAATAGATGGCCACTAATCCCACATGCCTTCTCAAAAAAGTAAACCATCTCACCGTAAGTGTATTCATTCATTTCATCCAGTTCAATCACGAGATTAGGTACTTCTCCATCTATATGAGCCATAAGGGTACCTTGAAATGCACTTTTGTTGACTTCATCCATCGTCTTACCGGCCAGGAAGTCTAATCCATCAATATTTTCTGGATCCTCCTGAATAGTCACTTCAATTCGAGATTTCTTAATCTGTAAAACCGTTTCTAAAAGGTTTCGTCGACCTTCCTGCACATATTGTCCCATTGAATGCAAATCCGTTGAAAAATCGACGGAAGCAGGAAAAAGACCCTTTTGATCTTTTCCTTCACTTTCCCCAAATAGTTGTTTCCACCATTCGGATATAAAATGAAGAGATGGCTCATAATTAACCAGCAATTCAATCACTTTTCCCTTATTGTAGAGTGCATTTCGCACTGCAGCATATTGGTAGCATTCATTTGTCATTAATTCTGGATTATTGTACTTACGTGCAGCAGATGCAGCTCCTGCCATCATTTGATCAATGTCTAATCCTGCAACGGCAATAGGTAAGAGACCTACTGCTGTTAGGACAGAATATCTTCCACCTACATCATCTGGAATAACAAATGTTTCATATCCTTCTGCGTCTGCAAGTTTTTTTAATACTCCTTTTTCCTGATCAGTAGTGGCAAAAATACGTGTTCTTGCCTCCTCCTTTCCATACTTTTGTTCCATATAGTTACGAAAAATACGGAAGGCTAAGGCAGGCTCTGTTGTTGTTCCTGATTTAGAAATAACATTAACTGAAATATCTTTTCCTTCTAATAGCTCTAATAAATGCGTGATATAGGTGGAGCTGATATTGTTCCCAGCAAAATAAACTTGTGTCTTACCGTCTATTTGATTATGAAAAGTATGAGACAAAGCTTCAATAGCTGATCTTGCCCCTAAATAAGAACCACCGATGCCAATAACAATCAGAGCATCTGATTGATTTTGTATTCTTTTTGCAGCTTGTTTAATACGTGAAAATTCTTCTTTATCATAGGTTAGTGGTAAATCGACCCACCCAAGAAAATCAGAACCAATACCTTTCTTTTCATGAAGCATTCCATGAGCTACTTTTACAAATTCACTTAATCCTTCTACTTCACTCTTTTTCATAAATGGCAAAGCGTTGGTGTAATCAAACGAAATAGTCATACCTTATATTTCCTCCCAGATCTATTTTTGGTTACTCTTATCTATTTTTCCAAATTATTTTTTTTCCACAGCATGTCCACCAAATTCGTTTCGCAAAGCAGCAACCACTTTACCTGTAAAGGTATCATTGTCTAAGGAACGATAACGCATTAATAAAGACATAGCGATAACAGGGGTAGCTGCTTGAAGATCCAATGCTGTTTCAACTGTCCATCTCCCTTCACCAGATGAATGCATAATGCCTTTAATTTCATCTAATTTTGCATCTTTAGAAAACGCGCGTTCTGTTAAACCCATGAGCCAAGAACGAATAACCGAACCATTATTCCAAACTTTTGCTACCTTTTCATAATCAAAATCGAATTCACTTTTTTCTAATACTTCAAATCCTTCTCCAATCGCAGCCATCATTCCGTATTCAATTCCATTGTGAATCATTTTTAGGAAGTGACCACTACCAGCTTTTCCAGCATATAAATACCCATTTTCTACAGCTGTATCTCGAAAAATGGGCTCGACAATGCTCCATGCTTCAGGCTCTCCCCCAATCATATAACAAGCTCCATCCCTAGCACCTTCCATACCCCCGGATGTGCCGGCATCCATAAAGCTCACTCCCACTTCCTTTAGCTGGTTGTATCGACGAATGGATTCCTTATAGTGAGAATTACCAGCTTCAACCACGATATCTCCCTCACTCAGAAATGGTGTTATCTCACTAATAACGGAATCAACAACGGAGTGTGGAACCATAATCCAAAAAACTCGTGGCTTTTCTATTGATTGAACAAGATCTTGTAAGCTAGATGTACCTTCAGCCCCGTATTTCTTTATTTCTTCAACAGCATTTGTATTTAGATCAAATGCTACTACATCATGTTTATGGTCAATTAAGTTCTTTCCTAAGTTTAGCCCCATTTTTCCTAATCCAATTAATCCGACCTTCATCATTAATCCTCCTTGAGTATTTCTATATTTTTTGAGTTTTTCATCTATAGCGTATTGGATTCAAAGTATAATCATAATCTTTCTTTTACCACCATCTATAACCATCCTCTTCCAATAATTGATGAGCAGCTTCTGGTCCCATCGAGCCAGATTGATATGAATGAAGTGGAACAATATTTTCCTCAAATGTCTCTAAAATAGGCTGTACCCATTTCCAAGATAATTTCACTTCGTTCCAATGAGCAAAGAAGGTAGAATCTCCACGCAGAGCATCAAATATTAAGAGTTCATATGCTTCGGGCACGTCTTTTTTACTCGCTGAAAAATCAACAACAATAGGTTCTAATTTTCCATTTATCGGGTTTTTACTATTTAACTGCAACGAAACACCTTCATTAGGACTTACATTATTGGCCACGAACGACGTGGATACCTACAGTATTTTTCTGTAATGGTCGCAGAGATTCCATAACTTTTCTTTTCTCATTACGGATATCTTTTGCACTAATCTGTTTTGGGAGATGCATGGCTGTCATCATCAAYAGCTGTAGCATATGATTTTGAACCATATCACGAATAGCGCCTGCTTGGTCATAATAACCAGCCCTCTCTTCTACACCAACCGTTTCACTAGCCGTAATTTGCACATTGGCAATAAACCGATTGTTCCAAAGTGATTGCAGYACAGGATTGGCAAATTCCAAGGCTTCAAGGTTTTGAACCATTGGTTTTCCGAGATAATGGTCAATCCGRAAAATTTCRTCTTCTTCAAAAGCTTTGCTTAATTTTTSGTTTAAATCTTCAGCAGATTTTAAGTCATACCCAAATGGTTTTTCGATAATCAATCGTTTCCATCCCTTTGTCGAACCTAAGCCACTCTYCTTTATGTTTAAAGCAATTACATCAAAGAATTCAGGAGCAACAGAAAGATAAAACATTCGATTCTCTTCAATACTCTGGTCTTTTTCATTTTGTTGAACGACTTCAACTAACTTCTTATACCCTTCWGCATTCGTGAAATCTAAYTGGCAATAACGAAATGCCTTTACAAACTCTTGTTTTTCGGATTTATCATTTATCAAGTGTCTAGAAAAAGTGTATAGCGAGTCTGTTACATGGTTTTGAAAATCAACATCAGACATTTCGTCTATTCCTACACCAATGATCAAAAAAGAATCTGGTAATTTTTGATTCAAATATAAATTAAACAAGGCAGGGTAGATTTTTCGCTTAGCTAAATCCCCAGTTGCCCCAAATAAGACAAACGTCATAGAATCCACTTTTCATTCCTCCACGGTAATAATGATTTCTCTTAATTGAGAATGTCCACATTTTGGACAGGTTTCATTATTTATGGTGATGATGAGACATCTTTCACAAACTTTTCGCTGCTTAGTTTTGAACCTTTCCATTCGGATCTCTCCTTTCGTAAAAAGCAACAACATGTATAAATTATTAAATGAAGTTTCACTTCATCTCACCATGCTTGTAGCAGTATTCCCTTAAGGTTTGGTAGTATTCTTTAAGCTCGCTATTACTTGAGCAAAATCAGTATATTACGTATGTTATACTTTTGAAAGTACGCACTTTATTAACATATAGATACATTGATATAACATAGTGTTAAAAATAACACTATAAACTTGAATCCAATACCAAGAGTGAAAAGCCAAGGATAGCGATTATACAAGATTCGCTGCCCTTGGCTTTTTAGTAACTGATTCTTTTATTAAATGTTGTGTTTAAATGTTGTGTTTTTTCAACCTTTTAAATACTTAGAGATATAAAAAACCACGGACAGCATCTTTATTAAGATAGCTAACCGTGGTTTGTTAGTATATGAACTTTTTTACACTTTTTCGAACCCCTAGGAGAAACTCTTTTTTCTATTGAATAGACGATTTGTTTTCTGTTTCTTTTTCCAATACATTCTCAATATAATCTTTACCCCAGTCATACATAGCATCCAGAATAGGCATCAGACTTCTTCCATACTCAGTGAGTGAGTATTCAACTTTTGGTGGAACGACAGGATAGACTTCACGATGAACAATCAAATGGTCTTCAAGTTCGCGCAATTG
>NZ_JBFTMS010000102.1:0-2219 GCF_056397085.1 Peribacillus sp. 05N428
AGCGATGTTCCAATTTATTGAAGGTTGGTATAACCGAAAAAGAATTCACAGCAGCTTGGGCTATCAAACCCCACAAGCCATTGAAGATCGAATTAGGAATACAGCTTAAGATTTAACTTTTTAGTGTCCAAAATATTGACTCAAATCCACTTCTTCGATAAACTGTCCCGTTAGTTTAAGAAGAAAAATCAAAAGCATTGTTTAACAGAGTCTATTTTAAATAAGTAACAATCAAAAAAAGTTCGTAAAAGTGTACTTTTACGAACTAATTCAGAAGAAAAACATTAGTTTTATTTAAAGTCATGGTTTCCCATAGTTTTAAAGGTGTTTATAAAGGTGTACTTTTACAAATGGGTAAATAGGGTCTTTATTTAGTTTTTACCAGCTTAGCTAGAAAGTCATTATTTTTCCCATTCTCTTTTTAGTGAGTGCATTTTCATTTAATCGTCCCTTTGTGAATCGATATTTGCATAAATAAAAAAAGACTTTCTACATCTGAATAATGTAGAAAATCTTATGTATTAAAGTGATTTCAAATGTTCAATACGTTTTTCTAATGGTGGGTGAGTAGAGAATAGTCTAGAGAATTTTCCCTTGCCACTAATTTTAAAAGCAGCAATAGACTTTTGGCTGTCATCAACCAAGCTAACGGTGTGTCTTAATGATTCTAATGCGTGAATCATATTCGCCTTTCCACCTAATTCGGCAGCTAATTTGTCCGCTTTAAATTCACGTTTTCTTGAATGCCAAAAGATAATAGGACTGCTTAAAATGCTGAATAGAATCTCGAAAACCATAGAAGATACGAAGTAAACAATTCCAGCCACTTCTTCTCTTACAAAACTTGAAACAATTTTTGAAGCAATACGGGAGAAGAAAATAACGAATGTATTGATGATACCTTGCAATAGAGTTGTTGTAACCATATCACCATTCTTAATGTGTGCTATTTCGTGTGCAATAACCCCACAAATCGCATTACGATCCATCCTATCTAACATACCGCTTGAAACGGCTACTAATGAACGTTTTTTGCTTGGTCCAGTAGCAAAAGCGTTGACCTCCTGTGAATGATAAATACCAACTTGTGGCATAACTTTCAAACCAGCCATACGTGCTAATCGGTATGTTTCTTCCAATACAAAGCGTTCGTGATCGCCACGCGGAGAATGTTCATCAATTAATTGAACACCCATAACCCATTTCGCCATTATACGAGACATTGACAATGAAATGATGGAACCAGCAAAACCAGCGATGACACTGAAGGCAAGCAGGGAACCATAACCACCGCCACCAATATAACTTTCTACACCAAGCAACGTGGTGATAGTTGTAATGGTGATTAATACTAGAATGTTAACGAATATAAATAAGGAAATACGTTTTAACAATAAAGACCCTCCTGGTTTGTAATAAACTTTGTCCTAATTAGGTGATCACCAATAATGAAACCTACATTATATAACTATATACGAAAAAGTAAATAAAAAGTTTCAAAAAACAAAAAATATGTTTGTGATTTGGTTCTGGTGCAAAAACTTCAAGACAATTGCAAGTAATCTCTAAATCTTGGACATAGTGATACTATTACTCTAAAAAAGGTGCGTGATCAGTATGGAAAAGCAAAATTTATTCAAATGGAAACATT
This sequence comes from Peribacillus sp. 05N428, assembly GCF_056397085.1. Taxonomy (NCBI): domain Bacteria; kingdom Bacillati; phylum Bacillota; class Bacilli; order Caryophanales; family Bacillaceae; genus Peribacillus; species Peribacillus sp. 05N428. The sequence continues at coordinate 1,652 of NZ_JBFTMS010000102.1, forward strand.
ATTAGCCTAACATTATTTTGTTAACAGTGAGATGGTACCTGCGGTACAACCTGAGCTTTCGTAATGTAGTGGAGATGATGGAAGAACGTGGCTTATCGATGGCCCACACAACGATTATGCGTTGTGTTCATCAATATAGACCGGAAGTAGATGAAAGAATACGACGTCATCTTAAGCCAACAAATAACTCCTGGAGAATCGATGAAACATCTATCAAAGTAAAAAGTCAATGGATGTATCTGTATCGTGTAATTGATTCCGAAGGAAATACGATTGATTTTTATCTTAGTAAAACAAGAGACAAAAGGCTGTAAAGTGCTTCTTCAAGAAAGCTTTACGGTGGTCTTCTCATGTTTCAAAGCCTCGTGTTATAACAGTGGATAAAAATACGGCTTACCCTATCGCAGTCGAAGAATGGACAAATCGAGTAGAGGGAAAATAAATGTATTATTTTCGCCCCTCTCACAACACCGTACGTACGGTTCGCGTATACGGCGTTTCAATTTATATTACAGTGTGTACTTTTAGATAATGCTCTAAAGCAGAGGGGACTCCCCTCTGCTTTAGT
>NZ_JBFTMS010000103.1:0-2031 GCF_056397085.1 Peribacillus sp. 05N428
TCATTGATGAGGAAATTGCAGAAGTAGGCGCAGCAAACTATGATATGAGAAGTTTTCGCCTGAATTATGAAGTGTGTCAAGTCGTGTACAGTGCTGATGTGGCAAGGGAACTCACAGAGCAGTTCGAGAGGGATCTTACTGATTCTGTATCATTAAGAATTGAAGACTTGTTGCAACGATCCCTGACCGAGCGCATTGTTGAACAGGGTTCTCGCCTGCTTTCTCCATTATTATAAGTTGATGTATCCTGTTTTTATTGTTCTATCTTAAATCTAGATTTAAAAAATTTCATTGTTTTTAAAATATTTCTGATTCATTTGAAAAAAGTCGAAAACCCGTGTAAGAAGAACTTTCAACATGGGTTTTTTTCTTATTTACGATGGAAATTCATTACTAAAAAACGGTAATACTAAAAAGGCAGCTCAAAGAGTTTGAATTCAAAAATATCTGTTACCTTTAATTGAAATATAGGGGGATATCAATAGATAATATATTTGAAAATCTTAAGGAAATACGTTTATTAGAAGATAAACCGTACCTTATAGAACTAAATGATTGGCTAAAGAATGAGTTTTTAACTTGGGAATAGTGGATACTAGTCGGTTTTTTAGTTGTGCCTTGGGTTCTATGGGCTAAACTCGTTAAACGAGACATTATTTTAGAAATTTTGTTTTTTGGTACCATAATTATCATAACAACAACCTTATTAGATAATAGTGGGCTTACAATATAGGTTTTGGGATTATCCCATTGCATTCCTACCTTGGTTCGATATTTTGAGTGGAGATACAGTTATTCATTCATATATTACATCATCGTTGGAATAGGAACTCGAGCTTTAATACTAAAACTAGCCTTTTTATCTAAACTTCAAGATCTTACTACTAAGTAAAATTTAAATTGGAGGAAAAAACTTTGGAAGAAGTTAGTATTGGTTTACTGACAATCAAAACCATCGTAGGCTTTGTCACCTTATTTTTTATCATTATCATAACAGGCAGAACATCCATCTCTCAGTTAACCCCGTTTCACTTAGTTTTTGTGTTAGTACTTGGAGATTTTTTAGGAAATACCATTTATGAAGATAAGGTAAGTACTTTTCACTTTTTATATGCCATCGGATTGTGGACGTTTCTTATGTTGGGAATAGAGTATATGACTCTAAAAAATAAATCGACACGTTCTCTCTTATTAGGCAATCCTAACATCATCATTCGGGATGGTGTCATGGATCGAAAGTTACTTAAAAAGAACAAATTGGATGTAAATCAAGTATTAAGTATACTTCGACAAAATAATGTTTTTTCAGTTCGCGAAGTCAAATACGGTATATTGGAAGATAATGGGCAAATAAGTATATTATTAAAATCCAAGTATCAGAAACCAGACAAGCAAGACCTCAATCTTCCAGAAAGTACAGTAGACCTCCCAACATCGTTAATTATAGAAGGGGAAATTCTATGGGATAATTTGCATAAACTCGGATTTGATCAACAGTGGTTAGATACCCAATTAACTACCAATGGATATGATAATGTTAAGCGTATACTCTACGCAGATTGGAGAGAGAGTGAAGGCATACATATAAGTCCCAAATGAAATTTGTAGGATAAAAGCATATCAATTTTCTTGATAGAATATAATGTGGATTTAAAAAAGATGAACCAGAGAATCCGTTTTAAAAATTTATCTGATAGGGCGTTTGTTATTCTTTGGCCTTCCACAATCAGGCGCTTTTTCGGAGTAAGGAGTACGCTCTTTTCACGTCTAAGTGTTCATTACAAAGACCAGCTAATATCATGACAAGAGATTAGCTGATCTTTTGGTCACCGAACAGAATAATGAAAACTACGAAACTTTAGAGAACCAATATATTTGAAGTGTGGCATCAATTTAAAACCAAGTAGATGGCAAAAAGCAAAAGCAACAACACTTTGTCCATGCGTATCGACATAATTTCGGTCTACTTCCATGTCCGTACAATGACGAAGAACCCCTTCCATCAAAGGATAGCAATCTGGGAAGTTCGTC
>NZ_JBFTMS010000104.1:0-1858 GCF_056397085.1 Peribacillus sp. 05N428
TTGTGTGCCAGGCATGGCATCTATCTAGGTGGTGAAAGTCCACTGTGGGGGTACACATCGACCAACCACTAAGGAAGCGCAAGGTACTTATCGTGAGGTAAGGGCTGGAGGAAGCGTGGAATAAAATCTTGGCTCGACGAACAGGAATCTGATACTAAGGCTCTATAAAGGGATTAAACTCCAAGACAAGTTAAAGTCCAAAAGATGTGCGTAACCTTATAGAGTAAATCAGGCGAGTAAAAGAGGAAAGATAGGTGTCTTACCCTGGGAGGTCTTGCGGATGTACGGATGTACAGTCGAAAAAGGTTAGTCGCAAGAAGTCAGCAGAAGCCATAGTAATGAATTCATTTCATGAAGGGCTGAACAATTTATAGTGTTTCAACGCCACGAATGCGGAAGTGACATACTCCGAATGTGTTAATGGTGAAAGTATGAGCGTACCTCAAAGGATAACCAAAATGGAGTTATCACTTACTACGTGAGAGGAAGGGAGAAACGAGTGTGGAACTTTTAGAACAAATCCTAAGTAATCAAAATATGAATGAAGCCTACCTACGTGTCTATAAAAATAAAGGTGCAAGTGGGGTCGACGGAATAACAGTCGACGAACTGAAGCAATACCTGAAAGAGAACAAAGATGAACTGCGTCAGCGCATCAGAACAAGAAAATACCAACCACAAGCTGCCTTAAGAGTGGAAATCCCAAAAGAAAACGGAAAGATGCGCAAATTGGGAATACCAACAGTAGTGGATAGAGTCGTTCAACAGGCCATTCATCAGGTTCTCAGTCCGATATTTGAAGAACAGTTTAGCGAATTCAGCTACGGCTTCAGACCAAAAAGAAGTTGTGAAATGGCGATTATAAAAAGCCTGGAGTTTCTGAATGAGGAACATGATTGGGTAGTGGACATTGACCTTGAAAGATTCTTCGATACCGTCCATCACGATAAACTCATGAGGATCATATCCAACACCATAAAAGACGGAAATGTCATCTCGTTAATCAGAAAATACTTAGTCAGTGGAGTCATGGTGAATGGAAAATATGAAGACACACCTGTCGGTACTCCGCAAGGAGGCAACCTCAGTCCACTATTAAGTAATATAATGTTAAACGAACTTGATAAGGAACTGGAGAAAAGAGGATTAAGGTTCGTGAGGTACGCTGATGATGCCCTTATCTTTGTGAAAAGTGAAAAGGCAGCGAACCGAGTAATGAGCACAATCGTGAGATTTATAGAAGAAAAATTAGGCCTGATAGTCAACGTAGAGAAGAGTAGAATCTCACGTCCAAAAGAATTGAAATTCCTAGGATTTGGGTATTATTACGATGTTAATAACAACAGCTATAAAGTGAAACCTCATCCAAGTTCTGTACAGAAGTTTCAAAGGAAACTTCGACAACTGACAAAGCGAAATTGGAGTGTTCCACTAGACTACCGTATACTGAAATTGAAACAAGTAATAGTTGGATGGGTAAATTACTTCAGAGTGGCAAACATGAAAAAAGTCGCTGAACGAATAGACACAAAGCTTCGCTCTAGAATAAGGGTCATCATCTGGAAACAATGGAAAGTATCAAGAAAACAAATCAAATCGCTAATCAAACTAGGGATACCAGAAGAAGAAGCGAAAGGATTAACCTACTGTCGAAAAGGCTACCGATTCATAGGATTATCTAAAGTCGTACAAAGAGCAATCTCAAACAAAAGACTAAAGCAGAGGGGAGTCCCCTCTGCTTTAGAGCATTATCTAAAAGTACACACTGTAATATAAATTGAAACGCCGTATACGCGAACCGTACGTACGGTGTTGTGAGAGGGGCGAAAATAATACATTTATTTTCCCTCTACTCGAT
>NZ_JBFTMS010000105.1:0-1822 GCF_056397085.1 Peribacillus sp. 05N428
CTCCAGCCCTTACCTCACGATAAGTACCTTGCGCTTCCTTAGTGGTTGGTCGATGTGTACCCCCACAGTGGACTTTCACCACCTAGATAGATGCCATGCCTGGCACACAAGAAAAAGCTGCCTTAAAGACAGCTCCGATCTTCAGCTAATGCACCCTTTAGTTTAAGTACATTTATTCGCAAGCTTACTCGATAATAAGAAACTATTTATCAGAAAATAACTCCTTCAACTCGTCATCAGATAGTTGTCTTTGACGATATTTAAAGTCATTAGGAATATTCTTATTTATTAAGCATTTATTTTCCAAGCAGTCTAAGTACAATGCTAATTCAACTAACGCATAATGCTCGAAATCACCCTTAGCACCTTGAAATGAAACATACTTTTCCAGAAATGATCGTGCATTATCTAATTGAATGTACGCCCATTGTTTATTACTGTCGCTTGCATCATAACTTAAATAGCTAATTTTTTCCAAATTATACCCATATCTTCTTTTTTCATCACTTCGGCTATCAGGTGAATATAATTCAATATATAAAGATGTTTTAATTTTTCTTTCAGAATATAACAATCCGTTATTTTCATATCCCTCATCACTCCTATTTTGCATGCTGTTATGTTCAAATTCGATTGCATATTTTAATGCGTTTAGATATAAATTCATTTTCATTTTGTTTTGGGGGTTTGATATTCTAAGTTCATATAAATTAATAATGTAATCAAACGGATAGTAATGGTTTGAACCGTATCGTTCTTTCTGTTCTTTGTCTAGATTTCTTAGATAATCAATATAATTATCATACTCTTTTTCTTTTTTTATGGGTCTATTCTTTAAGTCAGAAATAACCTGTTTTTGATATTGGCCAATTGCAGTTGTTATTTCTGTAACAAAATCTAATCTCGTCTCAACATATTCAAATATTTGTGAAATGTATATCTTAACTCTTTTATTAGTCTCTTCATCTTTACTTGTATAGACAACTGCGTAAATATCACAATCATCTTCAGGCCATATTTTTATGTTATTCCAAACTACAAATGGGCTACATTCAAAATCGTTATCTTGATATCTTTTGTGTCGGCTTGTTTCTACTGGATGAAGTGAACATAGAGAACGTAGGTATTCGAAATACCTCTCATCTGTTCCCTTCCCATCACTGCCAAGTTGATTAAAAATCTCTGTTGACTTTTTGATCTTATCATCGGGTACATTGAAAATCTTTACCAGTTCTTTTATACAATCCACAACCACAGATGCATTGTTCATAAAATCAAAAAAATCAAACGCACTTCTTTCGAACTTACCAGTATTTAATTTAAGTTCATTTATGAAATAAACAGTATCATCAAGTCTATCCATTATAGAGCAAATCTTATCCCATGCACGGTGCTTACCACTTCTTTTATTATAGGAGATATTTTTTTCCTCGTTCACTTTGTTTCTTAATTTTTCAAGAACAACAATATCAAGATTTATTTGAAATACATCCTTAACCATTTTTTATTTTCCTTTCAAGTAGGGAATTATGAGCAGAACAATTGACCCCATAATGAAGAAATGGGGGCTAAAGATCATGTAGTACTCTAGGCCCTCGCCCTTATTCTTATTTCATTATAAATTCTCTTCAAAAACGAAAATTCCTTCTTCAACTATCCTGCCCCGATAGTTACATAATCGAGTAGAGGGAAAATAAATGTATTATTTTCGCCCCTCTCACAACACCGTACGTACGGTTCGCGTATACGGCGTTTCAATTTATATTACAGTGTGTACTTTTAGATAATGCTCTAAAGCAGAGGGGACTCCCCTCTGCTTTAG
>NZ_JBFTMS010000106.1:0-1804 GCF_056397085.1 Peribacillus sp. 05N428
CATAACAAACACATAAATGTAGCTAGAAACACTAGTATTCTTTTCATGGCAAATGCTACCTCCTACTATTATAGTAGGGTGTTTTTAGGAAATAACAACAAAAATATCTATTTGATATTTAAAATGAACACATCATTCGTTTGAAACAGAGTACGAAATAGGAAAAAAAGTTAGACATATCATGTGTTGCTATATCAGAAAGATCCCCCCCTTTTTACATTCAACTTTGTAAATACTACGTACTTAATCAATAGTCCTGTTTAAAATTTATTCTTTCACTAATCTGCCCCGATAGTTCCATAAAGAAAAGCTGCCTTAAAGACAGCTCCGATCTTCAGCTAACGCACCCGTTAGTTCATTAAGGAATAGGCATTTTTTCAAGCAGGGAGGATCTTCTAATCAGAGATCCTTTATTGTGATTTATTAATTGATTTCTTTTCGTATCGTTTTGAAAAGTATAGAGTAAGGATAACACCTAATAAAACGATTCCTAAACAGATATAAAGTGGAATATCCCAACGTATGTAAGCAGCTGTTGATGCTCCTAATACCGTGATCCATTCAAAAACTAAAAATGGTTTTATGTATTTATTCAATTAACTAACCCCCTCCATTTATCCATATATTGTTAATTCATTTTAACATACGTGGAGTTAATAAAATCTAACAAAAAATAGGCCAGGCCATTATTCTTTTAAAGGAATCTGTTGTTTTAAATGGATGGTGGGATTTGAGCTACTTGAAAAGGATAAAAGAGATTAATTTCTTTTTTATCCTTTCCAGTTCATTTGTTCCTCCACATTTTGTTTTAAACGACACAAAAGACATGTTCGCCGTATGCAACTAACTGCCCCTTTAGTTCCATAAGAAAAAGCTGCCTTTAAGACAGCTCCGATCTACAGCTAACGCACCCGTTAGTTCAAGAAAATTGTTTAAGAAGTTCTTTTTCTAATATTACTTCAAACCCTTTTTTGTTTAAAACTATCAACTTCTTAAAAACGGTTATAAACCAGTAGATTTTTGCTGTTTTTATAGCCTTTTTTTCATTATTCGTACTATATTGTACAAGCATTTTTTTTATTAATGAATAAAATAACTCGAAAATAGAAAAAGGAGGTGATTAAAATAAACCCTTTTAATCCTATTCCACATCGTAAACCTTTTGTAGATAGCACATATCTTCATAACAAATTTGATCATAAGAAACACGATGATTGTTGTAAGAAAAAATGCTGCGATGATGACCATCACTTTGATTTTTGTAAGAAAAAACGCTGCGATGATGACCATCACTTTGATTTTTGTAAGAAAAAATGCTGCGATGATGACCATCACTTTGATTTTTGTAAGAAAAAATGCTGCGATGATGACCATCACTTTGATTTTTGTAAGAAAAAATGCTGCGATGATGACCATCACTTTGTTTGTTGTAAGAAGAAGAAACACTGCTTTGATAACTTTTGGTAATTGGTAGTTTGTAAAATGGAAAGTGCTTTGATCCAGTACTTGATCAAGGTACTTTTTTTAATATATTACCAAATATAGTTTATATAAAAAATACGAATTTCTTGAACTCCCTCAGTTTAATTCGATTTTCTCACAAATACTCGCTTATTCGCAGGATTTCATCACCCTTGAATTTAAGTTCATGGTTMAAACGGAGTGATTCAGGACATGAAGTCTTCGTGAAGGCATAGGGAAATAAAGGAGTTGTACAACACTCCACATTTTACCATATAATGTACATTCTCCACGCCGCCCCTGGAGGCTTTCCCTCCCATGTCTCAACGGGTCAATTGCCCTA
>NZ_JBFTMS010000107.1:0-1788 GCF_056397085.1 Peribacillus sp. 05N428
TGAGAAGAGGTCAATCTTTTACGATGAATAAGCTTGGGATTTGATATGCTAAGATATAGTAAGAAACCAATGACAGGCAAAACAAGGACGATTACTATCCAATTCAAAGCTTTGGCTGGCCGACGAACTTCCCAAATTGCTATGAATAACATAAAGAACGTATTTAACAAGTATAGATAAAAATTCCACTCCAACTAAAATTCCTCCCTTGTTTTTTCTTAACATATACAAACTATGTAGCGAGTATACGTTTGGAATACGAATGAATTGTTTAGATAGACCTTTTCTCATGAGACACCCTAAATAATTTTAAGAATGGGGCTGCGAATACGTGGTAAAGGGAAGGTAAGAGAAGTATCGAACAGTTCCTAAAAGATAATTACAAAAATGGAGATCATAGCTAACGAGTATATAATCTACATCCCCTATACAACTGTCGATGCCTTAGAAAAGACTGTGTATGATATTCTCGGTGAATTGGATAATGAGGCTGATATGAGGAATTGTTTTATTGAAGCAGAGGTTTATTGCGATGAATTAGACTCGCATGGTAATTTCAATGGGTTTATTTTTGTTTTTTCCTATTGTCATTTCTTTTCTATTGCCTTATTTAACAATTAATTACTTTATTAGAAGAAATCCTGCGGACTAGAGCAGCTACCCTGTCACTAGGCCAATTAGTTTGTTAGCCCCTTTTTTGGAGGAGTATTAGTTGGATTATTGGCTGGAGCATTATTGAGTAGATATAGATATTATCCTTATCCATATATTCCTTATCCGTACTATCCATTGGCATACCCCCTTTATTCGTATTATTATTAATTATTTTAGCTCTGTAACTCTCCATACAGAAGTAGTCTCCAAATACTGGGGATAAAGATTTATCCCCTTGGAAAAGTAAACTTTTTTAGATATATAATAAAGTTCAATTTGAAGCATAAAAAAAATACCGTTTGAAAACAAACGGTATTAAAACATATTGCTGTTTATCTATTTAAATTATTATTCATCTGTATTATCTGGGTCGTTTACATCTTTAGGATCTTCAATTGGTTCTTCTGAATCAGGAACTAAATCAGCTTCATCATCATCTGGATCTTCTGAATCAGGAACTAAATCAGCTTCATCATCTTTATTTTCATCTGTATTATCCGGATCTGTTGCATCGTTAGGATCTTCAATTGGTTCCTCTGTATCAGGAGGAGCTGGATCATTATCCCCATCTGTATTATTACATCCCATTAACATCGTGGCAGAAAGAAAAACAACTGTTAATAGTCTTAACCAATTATGATTCATTTTTATCGTCCTCTCTATTGGTTTTTTACTTGCAATATTACCTTCTCCCTTTCAACCTTTTTTATACAATCAAATTTTACTGCATCAACTTTATCTTCAATCACAGAGAATTTCACGATGATGTTTTATAGCAGTGGATGGGAGTCACCCCGGTAAGGCAAGGCATTCAGATTTTGCACTCTATTTGTTTCCAAAACCCGGCTAAATGAAATCAGGGCTGGTTAAATCAACATCGATGTTCATAATTTTTTAAAATGGATTCTGAAGTTCTTAGCTTTATGCTCAAAATATCTACTAAGAATTGATTCATTTGATAAAAATAGCAATAAAAATATTCTTRATGGATATATTAAGAATTGTTCTTTATAAAAAATAAAAAAGGGGAAAGGAGCTAATGTTATGCAGTTACCCGAAGACTTTAAACATTTTTTAGGAATAAATCCAGCTAGGCATAAAACAGAAGGGCTAAGTGTAGATCCATGCTTTTCA
>NZ_JBFTMS010000108.1:0-1557 GCF_056397085.1 Peribacillus sp. 05N428
CCATAAGAAACTCCTATGGCGGCGCTCCTCGCCGCCACCATCTACTACGAAAATCTAAACTCAAAATAGAGTCTAACCCATTAACCCCTTGACAATAATGGAAAATAACAATACAACCAGGCTGAACTTTTTTTGGTGGATCTTAAGGAAGATACCCTGTATAAGAAACTGGTTGTGACAGTATGGAAGAACCATTTAGTGTACTACTAGTACGTATACAAAAATTTTTGTAACAAATCTCCTGTCATATGTATTGTTAATTTTTTTTGAGGTGATTTCTCCTATGGAAGCAATGATTGAACGGTGTGCTGGCCTAGATGTACACCAAGAAACAGTAGTAGCCTGTGTATTATTTGGTCCATTAGATAAAAAGCCAAAGACCTCTATTGAAACTTTTTCAACTACAACAACGGGACTCTTGGCTTTAAGTGATTGGCTCGCTACCCTGCAGGTATCCGATGTTGTGATGGAAAGTACCGGAGTCTACTGGAAACCAATATGGAATATACTCGAAGGTTCTTTTCACCTTGTTCTTGCCAATGCCAGACATGTCAAAAATGTTCCAGGGCGTAAAACTGATGTGAAAGATGCCGAATGGCTTGCCAAGCTTCTAAGATGCGGACTTATTGAAAACAATTTTGTCCCACCAGAGGATATTCGTGATTTACGAGATCTTACTCGTTATCGAAAAAAATTGATTCATCATCGCACATCAGAGCAGAATCGCATTCACAAAATCCTTCAAGATGCTAATATCAAGCTAACATCCGTTCTATCAGACATTTTTGGTTTATCGGGACGTCGTATCCTTGAAGCGATTCTAAATGGTGAAAAAATAGAGACCGATGGTCTTCGAAAAATGGTGGATTGGCGAACAAAAGCAAGTATAACTGACATTGCAAGTGCAATTAATGGTCGTATTCGCCGTCATCATCGTGATATGTTGCGTTACCATTGGGATCATATGGGTTATTTAGAACAAACCATAGAAGAATTGGAAAAACAAATCGATCAACTCCTGTCCCCCTATCGTAAGGAAGTAGAATTATTGGATGGTATACCTGGTGTGAACAAAGCTGCCGCAGCCACTTTTATTGCGGAGATGGGTGTTGATATGTCCGTATTTAAGTCAGCTAAACATCTTGCCTCTTGGGCTGGTGTGAGTCCTGGAAATTACGAAAGTGCTGGTAAAAAAAAACGAGTAAAACCACACAAGGAAATAAAGCTTTAAAAACAATGGCCGTAGAATGTGTATTAGCAACATCAAGGCAAAATAATAGAATTGCTTCACATCGAAAAAGGATTACTAAACGACAGGGGAAAATGAAGGGACGAATCGCTTCTGCCCATTTACTATTAACGATTACTTACAACATCTTAAAAACAGGAGAACCTTATCATGAACTAGGCTCAAATTACCTTGAAGAAAAACAAAATAACAAAGAATTAAAAATGATCGAATACCTAAAAAAGAAAGGCTATACAATCGCTCCATCTGAACAACAAACTGCATAACCAGTTAAATAACGACATAGTACATTTACCCCCATCAAAAAA
>NZ_JBFTMS010000109.1:0-1530 GCF_056397085.1 Peribacillus sp. 05N428
GAGAACCTGAACTAGAAGATGACCTGAACTTGGACCTTCCATTAGAACCTGAACTAGAAGATGACCTGAACTTGGACCTTCCATTAGAACCTGAACTAGAAGATGACCTGAACTTGGACCTTCCATTAGAACCTGAACTAGAAGATGACCTRAACTTGGACCTTCCATTAGAACCTGAACTAGAAGATGACCTAAACTTGGACCTTCCATTAGAACCTGAACTAGAAGATGACCTAGACTTGGACCTTCCTTTAGGACCTGATCTAGATGAATTAAACTATTCTAGTTTAGAGAGTGATTTAGCCAATGAATTAAGTCAATTAGAAGAAGGATTAGAAAACCCAGAGGAAAAGAACAGGGAAATGTCGATGGAATTTGAAAGGTAAATAGATAGAAAAAAAGGTGTTTGCTATCGCTAAGTTAGCAAGCACCTTTTTTCTGTATTTCCTTAATTACAGGGGTTTTCTTATAGGTACTTATCCCTATTTATTGGAAATAACCTTGTAAAAAAGTGGTTATTCGTTTACAATATAAATATAAATTAAAATTCGTGTGTTTAGGAGTGGGGAAATGGCGCCTGTAGGAAAGAACGTTAAAATGATTAGTATTACTGCAGCAGTTGTAACAGGAGTTTCTATTGGAGCTTATATGGCGGTAGATTCTTTGTCCGATGATAAGGTAAATGGGGTTAGCCAGAAAGCTACCACAAGGGAATCTGAAAAAAATAAACCTGATAAGAGTGATAAAGATTTAGGGTTCGATTTTGAGGTTGAAGATGAAGAAGAAGACAAATACGATGATTTAGTCGCTGTTGCTTCTAAACCAAAGGAAGTTGATTCCTCTAACTTATTTGCTTATCAGAATGAAGAAAGTGTTAATGAGTATGCGTTTCATGATACTGAAAAAGTCCAAGCAAAAGTTAATAAGGATGGACAATTTGCATTTAATGATGAACAAATGGAATCTGAAACAGGTATTGATATTCATGATATTAATGATGTAGTTGCAACTGTAGATAAAGAAAAAACAGAAACATTAATATCAAAACCAGTAATATCAAAACCAGAGCCAGAAGTGCCAGCTAATCCGCAACCAGAACCGGAAGTACCAGCTAATCCGCAACCAGAACCGGAAGTACCAGCTAATCCGCAACCAGAGCCGGAGCAGCCAACTAATCCGCAACCAGAGCCGGAGCAGCCAACTAATCCGCAACCAGAGCCAGAAAAGCCGACAGATCCAGTAGAACCACCAGTTGAGCCAGAAAAGCCGACAGATCCAGTGGAACCACCAGTTGAGCCAGAAAAGCCGACAGATCCAGTGGAACCACCAGTTGAGCCGGAACAGCCGACAGATCCAGTAGAACCACCAGTTGAGCCAGAAAAGCCGACAGATCCAGTAGAACCACCAGTTGAGCCAGAAAAGCCGACAGATCCAGTRGAACCACCAGTTGAGCCGGAACAGCCGACAGATCCAGTAGAACCACCAGTTGAGCCAGAAAAGCCGACAGATCCAGTAGAACCACCAGTTGAG
>NZ_JBFTMS010000110.1:0-1420 GCF_056397085.1 Peribacillus sp. 05N428
ATAAAGGAGTTGTACAACACTCCACATTTTACCATATAATGTACATTCTCCACGCCGCCCCTGGAGGCTTTCCCTCCCATGTCTCAACGGGTCAATTGCCCTATCATTCCTTCGTCATGCCTATCCAAGGGGTGGAGGCCAGTTATGCTAACCTGATGGGTCGGTGCCCTTTTGTTCAAGTAATCTGGTACTCCGTACATTTTTGAGATCCTACGAATAAGCCAACATTAGTAAAAAGAAAACTATGAACATTAGTTTTTAAAGGTTCCCTTCGAGAACCCTATTAAAAAATCCCCCTTTAAAACTACGCAATCATTTCAGTTATAGGTTGAACTTTATCTGCACAATAAGACTCGTTTCTGCGTGCTATTCCAACMAATATCCTAGCTAGCTTACCCACCAATTTCATAATCGATTTCATTTTCTTCATTTTTTTCACCTTAACATTATGGGAGTGAATGGCTCGAAATTCCGTGTTATTCATYACAAGGCTCATGGTGGCTAAGTAAAGGAAACGCCTTAGCCTAGATCGCCCTCGTTTAGAGATGACAATTTGGCCTTTCCACTTTCCAGAGCTTGCTTCAGCCAGATGCAACCCAGCGTGTCGAAGTAAAGAATTACCATGTGAAAAACCACTTAGATCTCCTGCTTCACCTAATATTCCGGCTAAAGAAATTTCACTAATTCCCTTAATGGCAAGCAGCTTCTTGGCAAAAGGTATTTGTGTTAATACATCCTTAACCTCYTGTTCCACTCTTTCGAGTTGTAAGACTGCGAGATCATACTCCTCTAATAATTGTTCCAAATGAAATTTATACGCTTCAAGTGCTTGTTTTGTGCCGACAGATTTCCTAGCTAACTGAAGAAGTAATTGAGCCTTCTTTAATCCAGGCTGCCTCTTCATTATTGATTTCCAACCTGMAACAACATCATGAGGTTTCAGGGAACGCAGTTCCATTGGAGATGGAAATAAACGAAGTGTGGCGATTGCCCCTTTAGCAGTAATGTCTTTAAATACTTGCCTGAGTTCGGGAAAGACAATATCCACCCAACGGTTTAATTGATTAATAGTGCTAACGAGTCGTTTAACTACCACATCACGGTTAGACATAAGGACCCTAAGTATTTCAAATGATTCTGAAGTGTTCCTGACAAAGGTGTAGTAACCGTTCTTCACCATATCAGCGATGACCAGGGCATCTTTCTTATCACTTTTCGACTGAGTATTATCACGGTTTTCTTTATTCCTTTTTACTAAGTGAGGGTTTACCGTTACTACCTCAATTCCTTGTTTAAATAGCCATTTTGAAAGATTAATCCAGTAATGGCCTGTAGGTTCCATTCCCACGATGGCTGCCTCCAGTTTATTTAATCTTTGAAGCTTATCCATCCATTTTAATAAACTAGCAAATCCATCTTC
>NZ_JBFTMS010000111.1:0-1401 GCF_056397085.1 Peribacillus sp. 05N428
TTGTAATCGCTGGTGTTTTATAAGCTGCATCTGCGGCAACTGCTTCTGGTTTTCCAACTTTCTCAATCACTTGCTCAACAAGTGGCTCCAAAATATGACTGTCATGTGTATTACCAGGTGTTACAATCGTTCCCAATACAAAACCGTTACGGTCTGCGGCCGCATGGAATGAATAGGCAAACTGTTTTGTTCGTTCATCTTTCACATAGTAGCCACTCTCAGGATCCGTAGTACTTTCTTTAATTGCTTTGGTTTCTTCCTTATCAAATTTATCTGGTGGAAAAGGCTTCTTTCCATGGTTTTCACGATCTTGATTTATTTCATCTTGAAGACGTCCTTGATATGCTCGTGTTTCTTTGCGTACGATTTTCTTTTCAAATTTGCGCTTATTCGCATTGGCTTTCACATGTGTGGAATCGACGAATACGTGTTCAGCACTTATTAACTTTCTATCAGCAGCTGTCATTAAGATGCGATAGAAAATCTGTTCAAACAGGTCTGTATCTTTAAAGCGTCGTGCATAATTTTTCCCGAACGTTGAGAAATGAGGTACTTTATCATGGAAACCATAGCCTAAGAACCAACGGTAAGCCATATTTGTTTCAACTTCTTCAATCGTTTTACGCATGGAACGAATACCGAAGGTATATTGAATGAATGTCAGTTTAACTAAAATAACTGGATCAATACTTGGGCGTCCTACCTCTGAATACATATCTATCACCAAATCATAAATGAAAGTGAAGTCAATGGAAGCCTCCATTTTACGAACCAAATGATTCGCCGGCACCAGTTGATCTAAAGTAATCATTTCAAGTTGATCTCGCTGAATAGAATTATGTTTCGAAAGCATCCTCATCACCTCAAGTTTTAATAGTTCTATTTTAAAACAAAAAAGACTGTAGGCAAAAGGAGTTTCCATCTAAAATTTTAAACGTAGTTGATTGGAACGGAAGGTGCGAGACTCCTGCGGGAATAGCGAGTCTAAGGGAGACCCCACAGGCACAAGTGCGCCGAGGAGGCTCCCGGACCGCCCGCGGAAAGCGAGTGCCTGAAGTGGAAATCAACGTCCAAATTTGTACAAGCCAAAAAAACTGTAGACAAACTTGAACTGCCCCGTAAATGTTAGACACCAAACTAACATTTACGGGGTGTTTTTTATGGCTAATTTTTCTGCCGAACAGAAAATATTCATTACACGACTTTACCTAGAAGGAAAGCACAGCTATATGGATCTTCARAAAATATTTGAAGTTTCGTATCAAAYGATTCAAGGATGGGTTCGTTTATACCAAATTCAAGGAGCCGATGGATTTAAGAAATCCTATACAAGTTATTCTACGGAGTTTAAAATGGATGTACTTAATTATATGAATGAAACGGGTATATCTTCTTACGACG
>NZ_JBFTMS010000112.1:0-1387 GCF_056397085.1 Peribacillus sp. 05N428
TACAGAATCAGTAAGATCCCTCTCGAACTGCTCTGTGAGTTCCCTTGCCACATCAGCACTGTACACGACTTGACACACTTCATAATTCAGGCGAAAACTTCTCATATCATAGTTTGCTGCGCCTACTTCTGCAATTTCCTCATCAATGATCATCAGTTTCGCATGTAACATTCCTTTATCGTACTGGTAGATTTGGACCCCAGCTTCTATAAGTTCCCCGTAATAGGTACGACTTGCAAAGCCCACGATTTTTTGATCAATATGGCGAGGAACAAGTAATCTTACGCGTACACCACGAGCCACAGCTGTCTTTAATGCCATAATAATATCTGTTTCTGGTATAAAGTAGGGCGTTGTTATATCAATGGTTTTGGTCGCTTGTGTTATAMATATAAAGTAAGCTTGMCGAATAACTGGTGTAGGAATTCCAGGGTTTCCTTCCAACGTATGGATGTATGCTTTTTGCAATYCTCCTGTCTTTGTTTGGGTATTGTCTGTTTTACCTTCTATAGGCCATAACTCAGATCCTAATTCGGCAGACCATCTTGAAAGATCTATGCTGCCGGTTGGATTGATTTCCTTTGATTTATATTTTGGGATTTTAGTGGGCTTTTTCGTTGCCTCAGATTTTGTTTTTGACTTTATCCGTTCTGGTACAGCGATATTCCAATGAACGTCGAAGATAGTCTGCAAGTCGCCTGTTGCTTCCCCTAWAATTTGCAAATGAGTGTCCCTCCAAAATCCTACGTCTGGCTTTAATCCTGTATATTCATACCCAACGTTCATACCGCCAGTAAAGGATTCCTTTCTGTCAATCGTGACAATCTTACAATGATCCCGATAATTCCAATTGGACAAAATCCAGGGAAAGCTTAAAGGAAATATTGTCCGACATTCTATCCCTGCTTCCACCATCTGAAGAATTTTTTGACGCGGAAATTTTTTACTCCCCCCAACCATCTCTAATAAAACGAACCCGCACTCCATTTACTGCTTTTTCGATCAGCAGTTCTGTGATGCGATTACCAATATGGTCATTCCGATAGATGAAATATTCCAGATCAATGGTTTTTTKGGCTTTTTGTAGGGATTCGATAAGTTGTTCATATTTTGCTATTCCATTGTTTAGTACTTGGACTTTGCCGACTCGAAGCCCGCCTACAGTAAAATACCTTAAAGCATCGGCGATTATCGATGCTGAATCACCATATGTATCAGGTAACTTATTAGACTCATTATGAGAAGAGGTCAATCTTTTACGATGAATAAGCTTGGGATTTGATATGCTAAGATATAGTAAGAAACCAATGACAGGCAAAACAAGGACGATTACTATCCAATTCAAAGCTTTGGCTGGCCGACGAACTTCCCAAATTGCTATGAATAA
>NZ_JBFTMS010000113.1:0-1374 GCF_056397085.1 Peribacillus sp. 05N428
CTGTTTCAAACGAATGATGTGTTCATTTTAAATATCAAATAGATATTTTTGTTGTTATTTCCTAAAAACACCCTACTATAATAGTAGGAGGTAGCATTTGCCATGAAAAGAATACTAGTGTTTCTAGCTACATTTATGTGTTTGTTATGGATTCTTGCACCATTTGTAAAAGGTCAATTTCAAGAGGAACCAAAAGTCTCGGAAACAAAGGCAGAAAATAAAAAGAAACTTAAACCCGACAACGCTTCATCTCAAGCTCATACACCTGTTCCGAAACAAAAAGTWACTTCAGCAACCATAGGCGCTGTGGGAGATATTTTAATTCACGATAGGGTGTATATACCCGCCCGCAAGTCAAACGGCTCGTATGACTTTAATCCGATGTTCCGATTTGTGAAGCCCTATCTGGGRAAAACGGATATTACGGTGGCTAATCAGGAAACGATGATTGGCGGGAAAGAAATAGGGCTTTCCTCATATCCTTCCTTTAATTCACCAGTAGAGGTGGGAGATGCTCTAAAGGCAAACGGGGTTGATCTCGTGACAATCGCCAATAACCATACACTTGACCGAGGAGAAAAGGCCATTTTGAATGCGCTTAACCACTGGAACAGTATTGGGATGCCTTATACAGGAGCTTATCAATCGTCTGAAGACCAGAAGATCATTCGAATATTAAAAAGAAACGATATTACCTTTTCGTTTCTCAGCTATACGTATGGAACGAACGGGATTCCTGTTCCTGCGGGGAAGCCGCATCTTGTGAATTTAATTGATACCACGAGAATCCAGACGGAAGTTAAAGAAGCAGAGAAAGTTTCAGATGTCGTTGTGGTCAGTCTGCATTTCGGCAAAGAGTATGAACGGTTGCCTAATGATGAACAAAAGCTGCTTGCTCAAACGACAGCTAATGCAGGTGCTGATATTATTATTGGCCACCACCCACACGTTTTGCAGCCTGTTTCATGGCTTACAAAACCAAACGGCGAACGGGCATTTGTTGCTTATTCGCTTGGGAATTTCTTATCCGGCCAGCAGGGAGATTACAAAGACATCGGCGGTATTATGCAAATTGGCGTAAAGAAAATCCAAACCGGGGATGATGTGAAAATCGAACTGCAAAATCCAAAATTCCTGCCAACCTGGGTCAACCGCCCATATGAGATCATTCCAATGAAAACCTTGAGTGATCAGTCTGACAAATATAACGAAATCCAAAAACATATGAATCAATTCATGCCTGAACTGTCATTTGATTTTTAATGAAAGTACAGTCTTTGGCATTGGAAAAAACTAATTGTTTTACATAATGAAAAAGCCACCGGCTATGTAGCCGGTGGACCGCATATTCCTCCTAATAAGGTAAACACTATT
>NZ_JBFTMS010000114.1:0-1266 GCF_056397085.1 Peribacillus sp. 05N428
GTTCCATATATCTTACTAAATCCGATTATTTCTTATCAGGCAAAGAAGTCCAGCTTACGGAAGGTGAAAACGGACGCTATCGATGCGTACCAGTTGTGTGTGCTGTATTACAAAGAGGATTTAGAACCTCATAAAAATAGAGGAATTCAGCTATTAGACCTTCGGAATTTGTCCAGACAACAGGAAATCGTAACGAATATGTATGTGGAAGCTAAACTTCAGTTTCACACCATTTTAGATCAAGTGTTTCCTGAATACCGGAAGGTTTTTGGTGATCTATATTCAAGGGTTTCTTTATTGATATTAAAGGAATATCCCACTTCAGAGGCGGTATTAACAGCCGGGGAAAGTAAACTAGCAGAGAGTGTTATAGAGTTCTGTCCTAGCCGATCGGTTCAATGGGCATGGGAAAAAGCAAAAAAAAATAATGGACTCCGCGTCTCGAAATCCATTTCAAATAAACGTGTATCAAAGTCACGTAATCAATCTTCGTATGTATATTGAGTTGCTTTTTCATTACCAGGGACACCTCTCTGAGTTGGAAGATCGTATAGTGGCCCTGGCAAATGAACTAGAAGAATATAAGATCATCCAATCGATTCCCGGTATCGGAGAAAAAATCGCAGCCACGATTATCTCTGAAATTGGTGAAATCGATCGGTTTAATCACCCGAAAAAACTAGTTGCCTTCGACTGGAGTAGATCCAAGTGTTCACTCATCAGGTAAGTTTACGGCAACCATTAATCGTATTACGAAAAGAGGTTCGAGCAGACTACGTCATTCTCTGTATCTTGCCGTACTATGCGGCATAAGGAGTTCAAGGAACAAAAAGCTTAAAGCCTTCTTTGATAAGAAAAAATCGGAAGGAAAGCCAGCCAAAGTGGCGATCGTTGCCTGTATGAATAAACTTCTTCATTGGGTTTACGCTTTATTAAAGAGAAAAGAAGCATTCCTAGATTTATCCTGATTAACGATTTTGTGAAACAGAGAAAAATCCTTCCAAAAGGGTTTTGGAGGGTTATTTGTCATGGCCAAAAATAGTATATCATAAGGGAAATGAAAATTTTAGAGAAAGATATTGACATCCTATTAGCTGGTTTAGCTGAAGATCAGAGATGTCTTTAAGGCAGCTTTTTTGTATGAAAACACAATAGTAAAAAGCCATGCTAAAATAAACCCTCCATATTCTCATTTTTTTGATGGGGGTAAATGTACTATGTCGTTATTTAACTGGTTATGCAGTTTGTTGTTCAGATGGAGCGATT
>NZ_JBFTMS010000115.1:0-1263 GCF_056397085.1 Peribacillus sp. 05N428
TGGAGTTAGTATAGTTTCATGGACACATTTTAGTTAAGTCCTTACAATGATTTTTGAGAGGATGTGTCCGTCTTGGAACGTAAGAATACAGGTAAAAAATATAATAATGAATTCAAAAAGACTATTGTAGATCTTTATCACTCGGGTAATTCGGTCAAAGAATTAAGCGGCGAATATGGCGTATCAGAAGTTACCATTTATAAATGGGTTAAAGAATTTACTCCTATCGGTTTAGGGGAAGAGTCCATGACTCCAAAGGAATTAGCCGCCATTCAGAAGGAAAACCTTCGGTTAAAGCAAGAAGTTGAAATCTTAAAAAAGGCTATGGCCATATTCGCGAAAAAGTAACCGAGACAGATCTTACCGAATTTATTGAGGAACACAAGAAACAATATCCCGTACAGAAGATGTGTGAAATACTAGAAATCCCAAGAAGCAGTCATTATCAATCCCTTCAAATAGTCGTATCAAATCGCGAACAGGAAAACATAGAACTAACGAAGGAAATTCATCTTATTTACCTGGAAAGCAAAGGACGATATGGGGCTCCAAAGATTCATGAAAGCTTATTAACCAAAGGGTTTTCCCTAAGTCTAAAGCGTGTTCAACGTTTAATGAGCAAGGCGAGAATTCGTTCTATTACCAAGAGAAAATACCGTCCCTATCCATCTAAAGAAAAGGTTATTCAATTGGATAATTTGCTAAAACGAGACTTCACTACTCAAACCATTAATGAGAAATGGGTAGCAGATATTACGTATATCCACACGTTAAAAGACGGATGGTGTTATTTAGCTTCGGTATTGGACCTTCATTCTAAGAAAATAGTAGGGTATTCATTTTCTCGTTCAATGACGACAGAACTGGTCATAAAAGCTTTCAATAACGCACACTTATCACAAAAGCCCTCGGAGGGCTTAGTTCTTCATACGGATCTTGGCTCACAATATACAAGCAGTGAGTTTACTCAACATATCCAAAACCATCATATTAAGCAATCCTTTAGTCAGAAAGGTTGCCCGTACGATAATGCCTGTATTGAATCCTTTCATGCCCTATTAAAAAAGGAAGAAGTCAACCACGTACAATATCTAGACTATCAAACAGCTAAATTAGCGATGTTCCAATTTATTGAAGGTTGGTATAACCGAAAAAGAATTCACAGCAGCTTGGGCTATCAAACCCCACAAGCCATTGAAGATCGAATTAGGAATACAGCTTAAGATTTAACTTTTTAGTGTCCAAAATATTGACTCAAATCCA
>NZ_JBFTMS010000116.1:0-1259 GCF_056397085.1 Peribacillus sp. 05N428
ACTGAGTTAGTGAATATTTTAACAAAGTCTTATGATTTCGCTCAATCGGTTGCGACTGATGATGTGTTGAAAAATGATACGGTCAGCGCCATTTCGGAGATCGCGACACCTGTGGTCCATTCAGTGAAAGGGCTTGCGGCAAATGCCATCGAAGCTAAGGATCGTGCAGAAGCGAATAATGATGTGATCGGTCTTTTTGGTCTGTTAAGGATGATGAAAGATCCGGAAGCACAAAAGCTTTTCCGTTTCGCCCAAGCTTTTCTTGAAGTCTCTGCAGAACGTAAAAACCAAAAATAATTTGATAAACTTTCAATCAGTAAGGACGGGGGATTAACTATGTCAAAACAAATCGTCATCTTAGGTGCAGGTTACGCAGGATTACTATCTGCYTTATCCGTACGTGAATATTACAATAAAGATGAAGTGCAGGTTACAGTGGTGAACCAATTTCCAACGCACCAAATCATCACCGAATTGCACCGTCTTGCAGGCGGATCCATTTCTGAACAAGCCGTTTCCATTCCKTTGGAAAAGCTTTTCAAAGGAAAAGATATCGACCTTGTCATTTCCAAAGTGGAGTCATTCTCGGTTGATAATAAAGAAGTGAAACTTGCCAATGGTTCCACATTATCYTATGATGCCCTGGTTGTTGCTTTGGGAAGCCAAACAGGATTCTTCGGCATTCCGGGACTTGARGAAAACAGCATGGTCTTGAAATCCGTAAATGATGCWAACAAGATTTACAAACATATCGAAGATCGCATCCGCGAATATTCTCAAACGAATAATGAAGCGGACGCAACCATCGTGATCGGCGGCGGCGGATTGACGGGCGTTGAGTTAATCGGTGAAATCGTGGATCATTTCCCTAAAATCGCCAAAAAGTTCGGAGTGGACTTCAAGGACTTGAAAATCAAGCTTGTGGAAGCTGGTCCAAAAATCCTTCCGGTCCTGCCTGATCACTTAATCGAACGTGCCATGACAAGCTTGGAAGCACGCGGCGTTGAATTCTTGACAGGTCTGCCTGTAACGGGTGTTAAAGGAAATCAAATCGAATTGAAAGACGGACAAACGATAACGGCCAATACGCTTGTTTGGACAGGCGGAGTTGCGGCTCTTCCTATCGTAGGCGAATCAGGCCTTGAAGTGGATCGCGGCAAAGCAACCGTCAATGAGTATTTGCAATCCAAATCCCATAATGACGTATTCGTTGTCGGCGACAGTGCCGTTGCGTTCCCTCCAGAAGGCGGCCGTCCATA
>NZ_JBFTMS010000117.1:0-1256 GCF_056397085.1 Peribacillus sp. 05N428
TAGAGTTCTCGCCACTAGAAACAAGAGTTGTCGTTACTGGATCTGATACAAAACTCCAAACTGCCGAGAGTGGATCCCAGTATAGAAAGATGAGTAGGTTAGAGCATAAATTGCTTAATGCAAGGAAATCAAATAAAAAATACGGGTATTTCGTTGATAATAAAAAGTCTGGTGTATTTCTAAAATCAGCTGGTGAAAAAGTGGATCCCATCTTTAATAAGGGTGAGGTATCAGGTGACGATGATAAATACATCATGGTTTTTGCTCCTGTCAAGAACCGTCAAGACTGCATTCTTGAAGTTGGTAATGATATTAAGATTCCACTAACAAGATAAATAATGGTTCGTTTTAGCTGCCAATGGAAGCTTTTTTGATTAAAAGCAAAGGCGTATAAAGAAATTCCAACCAACAACTCAAGATCTTAAAGAACTAACGGGGCAGCATTCCTGTAATAACTGAAAATGGGGTTTGAACGAAAAAAGACCTCTTGATAAGATGAATGTGTCCTGAGCTGGCCAGCTAAAAAGGACAAAAACATCTATCGGAGGCCTCACAATGAATTATAACCAAAATCATAAAATCACTCAAATTACTTCTGAAACCTTAATTGTCGGAGTTGACATCGCCAAGCACAATCATGTCGCGAGAGCACAAGATTTTAGAGGATTGGAACTGGGTAAAACGTGTTTCTTTGAAAATACGAAAGCAGGATTTCATTCGTTTCTAGATTGGATTAACCAACTTGTTAAAGAGTGTAAGCTAAATCAAGTGATTGTAGGCATGGAGCCAACTGGTCATTACTGGTTAAATCTAGCTCATCTTCTAAAAGAGAATAATATTAAGTTCGTATCTGTCAATCCACTACATGTTAAACGAAGTAAAGAATTAGACGATAATTCACCTACAAAAAATGACGTGAAAGATGCAAAAGTCATCGCACAGTTAGTCAAGGACGGAAGATACGCCGAACCAACAATTCCACAAGGAATTTATGCAGAACTCCGAGTGGCAAAAAAACTTCGCGATCTTCTCAACGTTGACTTACAGGTCGTTCAGGGACAAGTTCATAACTGGCTTGATCGTTACTTTCCCGAATTTTTGACGGTGTTCAAAAGTTGGGAAGGCAAGGCAGCTATTCATTTTCTAAAGCTAGAAGCCTTGCCATATGAACTTGTTAAGTATACGGATGAAGAGCTCTTACTTTCCTTAAGACAAGTGGTAAAACGCAGTATAGGCTTAAAGAAGATACGAGCACT
>NZ_JBFTMS010000118.1:0-1180 GCF_056397085.1 Peribacillus sp. 05N428
TATTAGGCACGCCGCCAGCGTTCGTCCTGAGCCAGGATCAAACTCTCCGAAGAAATGTTTGACTTGCTCATTTGCTTTTTTGATAGTGTGTGCTCACTTAAAATTTAACGTTGGCGCTTTGTTTTGTTCAGTTTTCAAAGAGCAATTTGACTCTTCTTAAAGAATCAACTTTCATATCATAACAAACCCAAATCGGCTTGTCAAGTTTTTTTGGTGGAGCCTAGCGGGATCGAACCGCTGACCTCCTGCGTGCAAGGCAGGCGCTCTCCCAGCTGAGCTAAGGCCCCAAAAAATAATGGTCGGGAAGACAGGATTCGAACCTGCGACCCCTTGGTCCCAAACCAAGTGCTCTACCAAGCTGAGCTACTTCCCGAAAAAAACATGGTGCGCCCGGCGGGAGTCGAACCTACAACCTTCTGATTCGTAGTCAGATGCTCTATCCAATTGAGCTACGGGCGCATATTAAGATGGTGCCGAGGACCGGAATCGAACCGGTACGGTAGTCACCTACCGCAGGATTTTAAGTCCTGTGCGTCTGCCAGTTCCGCCACCCCGGCATAAATAAATAGTGGAGCGGAAGACGGGATTCGAACCCGCGACCCCAACCTTGGCAAGGTTGTATTCTACCACTGAACTACTTCCGCGAACATGCGGGTGAAGGGACTTGAACCCCCACGCCTTGCGGCGCCAGATCCTAAGTCTGGTGCGTCTGCCAATTCCGCCACACCCGCATAATAAAATGGTGAGCCATGAAGGATTCGAACCTTCGACCCTCTGATTAAAAGTCAGATGCTCTACCAACTGAGCTAATGGCTCATATAAACTATTTATATATGCTATATCAAGCTTGTATGAAAATGGTGCCGGCAAGAGGACTTGAACCCCCAACCTACTGATTACAAGTCAGTTGCTCTACCAGTTGAGCTACACCGGCAAGTGTAAAAATGGTGGAGGATGACGGGATCGAACCGCCGACCCTCTGCTTGTAAGGCAGATGCTCTCCCAGCTGAGCTAATCCTCCATATATAACTGCTTGGCGGCGTCCTACTCTCACAGGGGGAAACCCCCAACTACCATCGGCGCTGAAGAGCTTAACTGCCGTGTTCGGAATGGGAACGGGTGTGACCTCTTCGCTATCGCCACCAAACATAAAAGGAACGTTGTTCCTTCAAAACTAGAT
>NZ_JBFTMS010000119.1:0-1163 GCF_056397085.1 Peribacillus sp. 05N428
ATTTTACTAATAAATAACTTATTGTCATATAGCGCTTGTAATATTTATAACCTTTTATAAATAAAGTACTTTAAATCAGCAGGTTATAAAGGAGCGTAAAAATGATTCTCTCTAAATTTGTAAATGAACTTCCCATTCCCCCAGTCTTAAAACCACGTCGGAAAGATCAATTTCATACTTATTATAAAGTGAATATGACAGAATTTAAGCAATCCCTCCATAGTGAGTTAAATGATACAAAGGTTTGGGGGTATGAAGGCAGCTATCCAGGTCCTACCATTGAGGTGGAAAGTGGAGAGAAAGTAGTCATAAAATGGACCAACAATCTCCCCGCAAAGCATCTTTTACCGGTAGACTATACGGTACATGGCGCCCATTTGGATGTACCGGAAGTACGTACTGTAGTACATGTACACGGGGCTAGCGTTGAACCCGAAAGCGATGGCTATCCGGAGGCTTGGTTTACAAGAGGRTTYAAACAAGTGGGGCCWTATTTTAGAAAGAAAGTATATCAATATGATAATAACATGCAAGCTTGTACCCTCTGGTATCATGACCATACACTTGGTATCACGAGACTCAATATATATGCGGGATTGGCAGGGTTTTATCTTATAAGAGATCACCGGGAACGTTTATTGAATTTACCATGTGGTCAATATGAGATTCCTCTTATTATWCAAGACAAATCATTTAATGAAGATGGCTCTCTTTTTTACCCAAGGCAGCCAGAAAAACCAGTCCCGCAATTAGAAACATCAATCGTTCCTGAATTTTTTGGARATACYATCTTGGYGAATGGAAAAGTATGGCCCTTTTTAAACGTGGAACCACGTAAATATCGATTTAGACTGTTAAACGGATCTAACAGCCGTTTCTATAGGTTCAAGCTTGATTCGGGTCAACTCATTTATCAAATTGGAACGGATGGAGGTTTAATGGAATATCCGATAGGAATGAAAGAAATCATATTGGCACCTGCCGAAAGAGCAGATGTCATCATAGATTTTACCAATCTTGAGGGAAAGAATATTATCCTGAAAAATGATGCCCCAGCTCCTTTTCCAGACGGCGAACCGGAAAATGTGGTAGATACAGTGATGGAAATTAGGGTGACACTTCCTCTTTTAAGTATTGATACGAGTGTTATACCGTCTTATATG
>NZ_JBFTMS010000120.1:0-1105 GCF_056397085.1 Peribacillus sp. 05N428
GGCTTAGATCCTGTGGGGCAGCATGACCGACATCCACCTCATGGAAAGGTTGAACGAAGGAATGTAGGAGCATCGACTCTGTGAGACATGGGAGGGTTGACCTCCATGAGACATGTGGATATCCTAAAGTGCGATTATATAATTGATTAAACCAATTTTTTCCTATAATTGGCTAGTTTAGCATACACTTTTTTCGATAATTCCCTACCCTTGAGGAGTGATGCCGAGCTTACATAAATAACGGTTAATGATATGACTATGAAATTCGAAGAATTCTAGAGCAATCGTGAGATTTTGTTTAGTTTATTGAGGGAGTTTAGTTTTTTATTCTTTGTTAGAGGGTGTAAGGAATGAGGTTCGCAAAATGAAAATAATGAATGTAGTATGGGTTTTATTAATCGTAATAGGTATGTTATCTGGTTGTTCCGAAGGTCCTCCGATTGACCACTTTGAAGAGAAAATAGTAGAAGCAACCGTAGTCAAAAAAGAACACGTAAGAGATGATGTGTCGGAATGGGAACTCACCCTCCGATATAAAGATAACGTGATCGTATATGGATATGACCATTCGGACTATTACAATCAGATAAAAGAAGGGGATAAAGTGCCTGTTACCTTAAGAAAAGGTTACACAAAGGAAAACAAATTAGAAGTTGAAACGATAGAACCAGTCAACGAATAAAAATAAAAAAAGCGATGAATTATAAAGATTCTTAATGAACTAACAGGTGCGTTAGCTGAGGATCAGAGCTGTCTTTAAGGGCAGCTCTTTCTTTATGTAATTAAGCAGGTTAGCATTCCTGTAGTTCGTTATTTTTCAACTTTGAAAAAAATAGGGCTCCTCAGTAAGATATGAGTAAGACACCACTCTAACTCAAAACCTTAGGAGGAACCCTAATATGAAGTTTAAAATGCAAGATAAACAAAATCAACTAATAGAAAGAATTTCCGATAATCACCTTGTTGTTGGAGTGGATATTGCCCAACAATTACATGTGGCTAGAGCAGTGAATTTCCGTGGAATTGTAGTCGGAGATCCACTTGCATTTGAAAATAATGAAGATGGATTTGCTAGTTTATTAAAATGGATGGATAAGCTTCAAAG
>NZ_JBFTMS010000121.1:0-1052 GCF_056397085.1 Peribacillus sp. 05N428
CAATTGCGCGAACTTGAAGACCATTTGATTGTTCATCGTGAAGTCTATCCTGTCGTTCCACCAAAAGTTGAATACTCACTCACTGAGTATGGAAGAAGTCTGATGCCTATTCTGGATGCTATGTATGACTGGGGTAAAGATTATATTGAAAATGTATTGGAAAAAGAAACAGAAAACAAATCGTCTATTCAGTAGAAAAAAGAGTTTCTCCTAGAGGTTCGAAAAAGTGTAAAAAAGTTCATATACTAACAAACCACGGTTAGCTATCTTAATAAAGATGCTGTCCGTGTTTTTTTATATCTCTACGTATTTAAAAGGTTGAAAAAACACAACATTTAATAAAAGAATCAGTTACTAAAAAGCCAAGGGCAGCGAATCTTGTATAATCGCTGTCCTTGGCTTTTCACGCTTGGTATTGGATTCAAGTTTATAGTATTATTTTTAACACTATGTTATACGAATGTATCTATATGTTAATAAAGTGCGTACTTTCAAAAGTATAACATACGTAATATACTGATTTTGCTCAAGTAATAGCGAGCTTAAAAAATACTACCAAACCTTAAGGGAATACTGCTACAAGTATGGTGAGATGAAGTGAAACTTCATTTAATAATTTATACATGTTGTTGCTTTTTACGAAAGGAGAGGTCCGCATGGGAAAGTTCAAAACTAAGCAGCGAAAAGTTTGTGAAAGATGTCTMAYCATCACCATAAATAATGAAACCTGTCCAAAATGTGGACATTCTCAATTAAGAGAWATCATTATTACCGGACAAGCTGGGAGAAATAAACGAAWCTTACATCCAAAAGTAGGATAACGCAATAGMGAAAATCCSTGTTGTTTTGTAGGGRAAACGAAGAAAATCARRCAWTTTTCYATTTRAAAATGCTTTGAAAAARTGGAGGAATGAAAAGTGGATTCTATGACGTTTGTCTTATTTGGGGCAACTGGGGATTTAGCTAAGCGAAAAATCTACCCTGCCTTGTTTAATTTATATTTGAATCAAAAATTACCAGATTCTTTTTTGATCATTGGTGTAGGAATAGAC